>DBZJ01000210.1 GCA_002311635.1 Syntrophaceae bacterium UBA1163 | reverse complement strand
TGACTGGAATAAACAAGGAAGAACATTGATCAACTACTTTTTTTCGATAGACTGCGAAGTTAGAGATAAACATGGAAAGCTCCTCAAGAATTCATCCATGCTAGATTCTGACACACCCTTTTTTTCCATAAATTTATTCAGTTCAGGAAGGATCGGGTAGTGGTTGCAACTACCTTTATGAATCAGCGAGAGAACGATTGGTCCTCTCACCAATCTAATTTCTCTTAATTTACAAGAGAAGAAGGTATTTATGTCGAAGTTCGTGAATGTTCGAAAAGCAAATTCTGTATTGGGATGACTATGTGTTAGTACATTACCTTCACACAGCTTACGTTCTTCTTCTGAAAAGAGGATTTTTTGTACTCCTTCGTAGTCTTCCTTGTTAAATAAGATTGTATTACCATCGGGTGAAAATATGAAAGCACGCTCACGAATATCGGTAATCATAGTTTTTTCGGTCTGTTCAAGAAGTGTCATTTTATCTTCCTAAAGGAGAAAAAGATACCGGTGTCAAGTCTACACTCTCTTCACCATTATTTGTCAATAGTGTACGGCCTGTTGCCCAAAAGCCCAATCCAACGATATCTAAAAATTTAAGTTTCGATGAACGATAGCCGAGGGTAATTAGGATCAGACAGCACCATTCGACCGATTTTTGAGTTCATCAGCTCGTTAAATTCTGAAAAAGACCTTATACTCCTTGTCACAGTCCCTTTAATCTCCTCCATCATGACCGATGGACTTCTCTTTAAGTAAGATCCATACCTCAGCAACACTTGAATGTTCTGGACAGCAGAGACCAAGTATTCCTGTATCTGCACCCGCCAAAGCCCTCTCCATCGCGCCCGATCGTATCCATACCGCGTCCCTCTGGCATACGAACGCTCCATCAAGTGTTGCCTCATTTTGATGTCCCGCTTCGCTTTTGCGGAACGACTCGCTTCTCTCATCCCATCTAGCTCTTCCTGCCTCAGATGTCGCTTGACCGTCCGACCCGACTTATTCCTGGTACACTGCTCTCTTAATTCACATGCCCCGCAAATCTTCTTGGGCGCAGCATAATCTCTACTCTGCCGACTCATATGTAATGATTTAGGCTTCAACCTCTGCCCAGCCGGACAACGATAGGTGTCACTCTCCCCATCATACTCAAACCGCTCTTCCGAAAAGATGTTAAGCTTCTCGATTCGCTTCGCCGTCGATTCCTTCAAATCCGGCATGTGTGCCTCTACCCCTTGATCACAACAAGCCAAAAAGTTCTCGACCGTCCCGTATTTGCTGTCCGCTACGACCGTATCCGCTTTGACCCCTGTGTTCAGATGGTGACTCTCCAATAAAGGGATCATCTCATGGGCTTCATTCACATCTCCTGGGGTGGTCTCTGTGGCTGTGATCACCTCACCCCGCCCATCCACTGCCCGATGAACCTGATAGGAAAGCTTCGGCTTCCCCCGATTCACAATCCCCGCATCCGGATCGGTGCGAGAGATATATCGCCTGTTCTCTTTAACGTATCTCCTCGTGCCCTCACTCCTCTCCTCCAATCGCGCCTCCAACTTCTTGTAGCCCTCCTGAAGTTGAACCTTGAGAGATCGAGTGTCGATCACAGAGTTATTCGATGCATCCGCATCCATCAGGGTTGAATCCACAAAGATCTTGCTGCCAACCACTAACCCTGCCTCTACACATTGCCAAACCACTCGCTCAAAAAACCTCCGAAAGGCTTCTACTCCCCACCGCACCCGGGCTTTACTCAAAACACTGTGATCCGGCACTTCACTGTCTATGTCGTACCCTAAAAACCATAGCCAGTCTAATCGCATGGGAATCGTTTCCATCAACTCCCGCTCTGATCGAACATTGTAAAGAACTAAAAGCAACATCATCTTCAGGATCACAGGAGGGGGAATAGAAACATTGCCATTGCCCCCATAGGTGTCTCTGACTTCCGCATAGATAAAGCTAAAGTCAATCCGCTCTTGGATCCTTCTCAGAACATGCGTCCGCGGAACCCTTTGTTCAAGGTTCATATGAGGGTAGAAGATCTTCGGCTGACGCCCTGGCTCTTGACCCATCATGGCAAAATCTCCATTCTTGATTTGTGTTGCCATGCTTATAGCTCGAATGTATAATCGTTGCAAGAATCATTTGGGCAACAGGCCCTGTAGACCTGACACCCTTGCCTTTTTACTCTCTGAGTAGAAGATCTTTTCGGCGTCGCGATGTAGCAAATTGCATACTTATGTTTCATGGACTCCTTCCTGATCGACTCTTGATTAAGCCCAATTGACAAAAGAACACTGAACAAGAAGTCTTGGTCTGATGAAGTGCGGTTGCAGTATGAGCAAACTGGAAACGTGAGGAATTCTGTCTTCTGACTCCTTAGGTTCTCAGGAAAAAGCACCTTGGGCGGTAAATGGTCCTTTTCGCTTCCCTCACATTCGCCACAGACAATACAGGGACCTCTCCCCCCGCCTCCATTCACGGAGCAGTTTCTGATGCTTCCGTTTCAGAATACAGAATTGTTCCTCAGCAGGCATGGTCATATGTATTTCAGTCTCGTGTTACTCACCTAACGAGCCTGTAGAAAAA
>DBZJ01000120.1 GCA_002311635.1 Syntrophaceae bacterium UBA1163 | reverse complement strand
TCAAAATCAAGGATTACAGGAAGTAACCAACGACCCAGCCTGTCCCTTTCTAAACAGTGTAAAAATCCAATTAGCTGGGCATAAAACTTAACGAGAGGAGTCCAGAACTCACGGTTTTTTCTGTAAATTTTAGAATGATTTTAATAGCTTCAAAACCGGAAAAAGAGGGTTCTGGGTAAATACCATACTCCAGATTTCTCTGAAGAACCAGACCGTCTCCTCCACAGATAGAGTTTAAGGAGTTAAGGGACCGAAGGTGACTCTGATGACTCGATGCTCAAGGGATAGGATTGGAGTGTAACAAATTGGCCTAGCCGCTTGTCAGGCTACCGGAGCGATCACGCAATGGCACCCCCATTCGTGAGTACACTTCTCATATGGCAGTTCGGGGACCGTGTTGATGGAATAGGTCCTACCTGCAATCTTTTTGCATTGGGAGCAAGAGTCGGGAGCGCCGATTACCTCGACCTTCTTTACCACATCCCGCCCCTCCTTGAGGTAACTGCTTATGCTCTGTCGGTAGTAAGCGTGGATTAAGATCATATTTGCAGCAGTGTCGTGTTTGAACCTGGGAATTCCCACAAAATTGGTAGGGAGCCATTTGGTAGCCTTGCTCGTCCCCCACAAGGCCATCATCGCTGCACCAATGCGCAAAGGTTCCCATTCGGATTCCGCCAGACCAGTCAGTATCTTCGGACGGCTATGAAATATAACCTTTAGAAATTCGACGTTACAGTCTATCTCGCCAACCTTGCTTGAAAAAGTCTGCCTCGCCTCAAATTGAGCAACTGTGAGGCTGGCACCTTGAAGATTGCCTCGGCGTAGGTGTTTAAGGCAATTTCCTTGGGCGGCCTCCTTTCTCGCTTTCCGTTCAATGACGAATCTTTCCGCCATTATCCTCGCCTCAGATGAACACTCCACAATGTCCAATTGTGAGACCTTCGCCTCCATTCCTTCAGGATCAGACGTAAGCAATCTTTCAATGCCTTGCCCTTTTGGTCCTGATACACGCAAGCCACGCTCCTTCAGCAGTTTCTTTATTTCCGTTGCGCTGAAAGTCCTGTCAAGTTTGGTAGACAAAGATGCGGGAACCAACCAACCTTCCAAAATAAAACGGTCCACTGCTCTCTGTGGCAACTCACCCAGTATGCCCTCCCAATGAGGCGGAATGGCATCCTTTGCATTCTGCCCGTAAAGGAACTGGCTCAATAGCAATAAATGAGGTTCACTATTCCGCCAATCGACAGTTTCCTTCTTAACCATATGAAAGGGTTGCTCCGTAGATGATTTGAGCTTTGCCTCTTCCTTCTTTTTGCCAAACAGGAAACTAAAAAATTCCATGCCCTATCTCCTTGGTGTTTACAATCGTTCCTTTACTCTTTCTACACCCCAACTACTGAACACAGAAGTCGAAGATGCTGATAAGTAGGAGCATGAGGGTTCCTTTTTACGTGTGCAGATCTATTTCTTCCAAAGCAATTGTTTCCATGAAGCTTTCGTCACTTTCCAACAAGAAATGTGGTGAAATCCCTTTTGAGTATAACTTTGTTAGGACTTTATTTCTTTCTGATCCAGGTATCACGTATTTAATTAACAAATCCTGCCTTTTCACATTTTTGAGGAAAACGTCTTCGTGACTGCCAAATTGACTATTTGATTCCGTCAGACAAACCGTATACATAGTCTTTTGGTTGACATGCCTGGAAACACTGGTGACATTACATTTTGGGGTGATAATTGTGGGTCCACTCGGATGAAAAAATTTTATCCTAGTGGGAAATTCCACATACAGGAAAATAGCGACATTGCCTTTCAGGGTTAGAGGTTCTCTGAAGGCGAAGAAAGCAGCAACATCCTCTGATTGAGACCAATCTAGCAGCGGTGATGGGAACCCGTAGTGCCGGAGATGAACAAGGTAATTCCAACATTCAGCAGAAAAGGGTTTGGGGCAATCTGTCGGAAGATCCCATCGTTTCCTGAAATGGGACTCCACTTTAGGTTTGATTCTGAGGACTTTATGGTAATACTCGTCGACGCCGAATTGTTTGGATGAGTGCCTTTCGAGAGTTGTTTGTAGCTTCCAAGAGGAGGCGCAGCGCTGACCTCTAAAGAGTAATTGCCACCCCGGATTTTTAGCTGCATGCCTGCGTTTACTTGCAACAACTCTCTCGAAGGCTTCCCAGTTTGGCAAGGAACGAGTTTCCATGTTTATCCTGGTTAAACTGAAAATATGATTCCCCATTTGGGAATATATCATGTTTTTTGAAGATTAGGAAAGAGGAAACGCAGTAGTTAATAAATGTTTAAATTTACTCTGAAGTCGTTCCTTATAAACTATTTGACCTCCCCATCTTACCCTGAAGCCCGTTTATGGACATTGATAAAATCAGAAAAGCCAATCAAACCTAATAAACCTCCGCCCTTTATTCCCTCCACTCGCTCCAGTATAACCTTCAGATAGACAATCAGGAATACCTCTTCTCACCATGCCCTCCAGCACTCTGCCAACTTTCAACAGTAGCTTTTAGCAGGTCAAGACAGCATAAAATGAAACAGACAGTAGCATGATTTTACGCCAAGATTTCTACTGAGATCTCGCTCCTCACACAGTGAAAGCTTTCTTTCTATATATATAAATTACCAATAGGATTTCTTTCGCAATTTCTCTAAAACCTGCCCAACTACCTACCTTTCCCCGGACCTAAACCTTCTCCTCACCTGATCCCAAAAAATTGTTTTTCACTGACCAGAATTTTCATTCCAAAACGAAAGGAGGCTGACCATGAACGCTGTCCCAGAAATCCGCAGAGAAAAAGTTTTCATTCCACCAGAAATGCCAGTGCAAGAAATCAAGGAGAAATACGGTTTGTCATCAAAAAGAGCGAGAGAAGTTTTGAAGCAAGGATTCTTTGTCAAGAACTATTCCAAGAAACAGATGACCTGATGCCTCATTAATAAATG
>DBZJ01000101.1 GCA_002311635.1 Syntrophaceae bacterium UBA1163 | reverse complement strand
CAGCGACGTCATCGAATAAAGGAAAGGGGTTGCCATGACAACTCAGAAGATCAGGGTTTGTTTAAAATCTTATGACCATAAGCTCCTGGACAAATCGACTGTCGAGATCGTTGACACGGTTCGTCGAACAGGAGCGAGCGTGGCAGGACCCATCCCTCTTCCGACAAGGATCAATAAATATTGCGTCCTGAGATCCCCTCATGTGGACAAGAAATCGAGAGAGCAGTTCGAAATTCGGACCCATAAGCGCCTTCTGGATATTTTAGAACCGACGCAGCAGACGGTCGATGCCCTGATGAAACTGGACCTGGCGGCGGGAATCGACGTAGAAATCAAGCTATAAATTCCCTCACGCCTCCCTCTTAGAGGGGAGCAGGAGGGATCGGGGATAGAAGGGAATGAAAAGGACCTTAGGAATCATTGGGAGAAAATTGGGAATGACTCAGGTTTTTCTCGAAGACGGCTCTGTCATCCCGGTGACCGTCGTCGAAGCCGGCCCTTGCTCAGTGGTTCAGAAGAAGACGAAAGAGAACGACGGCTATGAAGCCCTTCAACTCGGTTTTCTCCCGAAGAACAGCAAGAGGGTGAAGAAACCCCTCGCCGGGCATTTCAAGAAAGCGGGAACAGGAGCTTTCTATACTCTCAAAGAATTCCGCGTCGAGGATTTTGGCGGGTACGAGGTAAGCCAGGAAGTCAAGGTGAACCTTTTTAAGCCCGGAGATATCGTGGACGTCACCGGTTTGAGCAAGGGGAAAGGGTTTGCAGGGGTGATCAAACGCCACAAATTTCACGGTTCTCCCGGTTCTCATGGAACGCATGAATATTTTCGGCATGGAGGCTCCGTTGGTTCTGCTACTTTTCCTCACCATACCTTTAAGGGTTTGAAGATGCCGGGGCAACATGGGAATCGGAAGGTGACTCTTCAGAATATCAAAGTCGTCGATGTCAAAGAGGACCAGAACCTCCTCCTTCTCAAAGGGGGGATCCCGGGAAGCCCGACGGGATGGGTCCTCATTCGAAGCGCGACGAAGAAGAAAGGTTCTGCTGCCCCATCGGTTTAAGAAAGGGAAAGGGATGACCACCTTAGGCGTCTATGACATTGGAAATCAAAAAGTGAGCGAGATCGAGCTGGACGACCGGGTCTTCGGTGCCAAGATCAACCCAACGCTTTTCTACGATGTCGTTCGAAGGGATCTCGCTTCCCAGAGAAAAGGGACGGCCGCCACGAAGAACAGAGCCCTGGTCCGAGGGGGAGGGGCAAAACCCTGGAGGCAAAAAGGAACGGGAAGAGCCCGAGCGGGGTCCAGGAGATCTCCGCTGTGGAGAGGGGGAGGAACGATCTTCGGCCCCATGCCAAGGAGTTATTCCTTCTCTCTTCCCAAAAAGGTGAGGAGAGCAGCCCTCAAAGCGGCACTCAGCCTGAAGCGTCAGGAGGGAAAGCTGATCCTCCTGAACGATTTTCCGCTGGAAGCATTCAAGACCCGACAGGTTCTTGACGTACTGAAAAGATTTCAAGTTGAGGACGCACTCATTGTCACAGATGAAAGACACCTTCGTTTAGAGAGATCCGCCCGGAATATCCCCGGAATTGAGACCCTCCGTTACGAAGGTTTAACCGTCTACGATATCTTGAATCATGAGCACCTGATTTTACTCCGACCGACGGTTGAAAAGATTGAAGGGGTACTCATGTCATGAAGGAAGCGCAGAAAATCATCCAACGGCCCATGATCACTGAGAAAAGCACCCGGCAGAAGGAAGAAGGCCGTCAATACGTTTTCGAAGTTCACCGGGACGCGAACAAGGTTGAGATTCAGTCAGCCGTTGAGCGCTTGTTTAAGGTGAAAGTCCTTCAGGTCAGAACCTCCAACGTGTTGGGGAAGGTCAAACGCCTCGGAAGAAGACATGGCAAGAGGCCCGACTGGAAAAAAGCGGTCGTCACCCTTAGAGAGGGCGACAGGATCGATTTCTTCGAAGGAGCCTGATTTGGAAATTTCAAATCCCAAGCACCAAATTCCAGATAAGCACCAATGTTCAACGTTCAAAATTTGCAAAGGAAAAGATTTTGAATTTGGATATTGGGATTTGGAAATTATTTCGGATTTGAGGTTTGGATATTGGGATTTATAGGAGTTAAAAGATGGCGATCAAGAAATTCAGACCGACCTCTCCTGGAAAGCGGTTTCAGACCATCTCCGAGTTTGAGGATATCACCTCTGTGACACCGGAGAGGAGTCTTCTTCG
Organism: Syntrophaceae bacterium UBA1163; assembly: GCA_002311635.1. Lineage (GTDB taxonomy): Bacteria > Desulfobacterota > BSN033 > BSN033 > UBA1163 > UBA1163. Next base: position 1,650 of record DBZJ01000101.1, on the reverse strand, counting down.
TCCTTTAAAAAGGACGGGGGGAAGGAACTGTTATGGAAGAATCACCGCCTGGCATCGGGGAGGGGGTCACAAAAGAAAATATCGAGTGATCGATTTCAGGCGAGACAAAAGGGAGATCCCGGCCAAAGTCGCCTCGATCGAATACGATCCCAATCGATCTGCCCGGATTGCCCTGCTTCATTATAATGATGGCGAAAAGCGATATATCCTCGCCCCTTCTCAACTTCGTGTGGGTGAGCTGGTGATCGCAAGCCCGACGGCAGATATAAAACCCGGCAACGCCCTGCCCCTTCGAAATATTCCGACAGGCACATTGATTCACAATATCGAGTTGAAAGTGGGAAAGGGAGGTCAGATTATCCGGAGCGCGGGAGCCTCTGGCCAGTTGATGGCAAAGGAGGGAAAGTATGCCCATGTCAAACTCCCCTCGGGTGAAGTACGGTTGGTGCTTCAAGATTGTTACGCCACCATTGGCCAGGTGAGCAACCTCGAACATGAAAATATCTCCTTGGGAAAGGCGGGCAGAAATCGCTGGTTCGGGTGGAGGCCCACGGTCCGCGGCGTGGCGATGAATCCCATCGACCATCCCTTAGGTGGCGGCGAGGGAAAGAGCTCGGGGGGCAGACATCCCTGTACGCCATGGGGAGTGCCGGAAAAGAAGACTCGAAAAAATAAGACGACTAATAAATATATTTTAAAGAGGAGAGATTGATGGCTCGTTCAATCAAAAAGGGGCCTTTTGCAGATTCCCATTTGATGAAAAAGGTGGAAGAGGCCCGAAGGACGAGGGAAGGAAAAGTGATCAAAACCTGGTCGAGACGGTCTACGATCGTCCCTGAAATGGTGGCGTTGACCTTTGCTGTCCATAACGGGAAAAAGTTTATCCCAGTTTTTGTGACCGAGGAAATGGTCGGGCACAAGTTAGGGGAATTTTCTCCCACCCGGACATTCCATGGCCATTCCGGAGATCGAAAAACCAAAATTAAGGGGAAGACGACGACTCCTTAGCAGGTGAACGGCGAGATGGAAGTGAGAGCAAAATTAAAATTTGTTCGGGTGGCACCCAGAAAGGCGCAACTGGTGGCCGATCTGATTCGGGGCAAGGGGTCAGAGGAAGCTTTGAATATTCTGACCTTTACTAAGAAGGCAGCCGCAAGGATCGTTATCAAATTGTTAAAATCGGCCATTGCCAATGCGACGCAGAAGAAGAGTGTCGATGTCGATCGTCTTTACGTCAAGAAGATTACTGTGGATCAGGGGCCCACGATGAAACGGTTTCAACCCAGGGCGTTGGGCCGTGCCACCACGATCCGGAAGAGAACAAGCCATATCAATATCGTTTTGGATGAAAAGTGAAGCGAATATCATCCGCCGAACTCTCCTCCTGCAAAGACACATGCTCGGCAGGAAGGTTGATGTAAGGCAATAAGGGAGGACAAACCTTGGGACAGAAAGTACATCCAATAAGTTTTCGACTGGGAATAATTAAGTCCTGGGATTCCCGATGGTATGCGGAAAAAGATTACCCTCAACTCCTCGTCGAAGATATTCGAATCCGTGACTATCTGAAGAAAAAACTCTACCATGCCGGAGTCTCCAAGATCGAGATTGAACGGGCGGCCAGCAAGGCCAAGAAGGCCAAGGTCTCGA
>DBZJ01000031.1 GCA_002311635.1 Syntrophaceae bacterium UBA1163 | reverse complement strand
GTCATTGGCGAGAGATTCGTCGAGTAACATGCGGATCGGTAACGGGATTCGAAGGGAGGAATGTTCCCACAATCAAACCAATTTTCTAAGTTACTGTTTTTCTAAAAGATAACATTTTTTCGTTTTCTCTCTTGACAGAAGCAATATAGGATGTCCCCTATGTCGATCTTGCTTCGCGACGTGTGAACAACCTCTCCCCATGCTCCCCTCCTGGATTTATCTGTCTGACTAAATTCCGGCCTCCGCAATCCGCATTCCGCAACCTTTGAGGTTTGTGTTTTACGCTATGCTCTATGCGCCATGCTCTTTGCGATCTTTTGTTTGCTGGGCCAACTTTTTATGGATGATCCAAAATCGAAGTATCGCAACCCTGACCCCTGAACCGCATTAAATCCCCTTCTAGGGTTATTTACCATTCACCAGCATTCGCAGGTTGAATTTCTTTATTGAAATAATGGATTGGGAGGGTTCAATATGCTTGCCCCAGGCAAAACGCAAATTTTTTGGTCTGTCAAGTACCGGCTTGCATTGGATTTCGAAATGTATGTTTTTTATTCCCGCTTTGATTCTTTTCTTTCCCTCTATGTGTAAGGTCACCGGCAGATTTGTTTCTTCCCCAATTGCGGCCTTACTGACAACTTTTTTCCATGCCTCAATATGAACTTGATCGCGCCAATATTTTGGTAGCAGTTCTCTTAGTTGGGGAGATAGTTTTGGATCATGCCGGTATAACTTATACGAAATCTCATTTTCTCCTCGCGAATATTTTGGTGGCTTATATTTCCAAATGGTCACCATCGTATCGTTTTGGAGCGCTAAGTCCTCTATTATTTTTTTTACCATGAGCATCACCGCCACTCGAAATTCTCTTGACATTTCTTCTATTACATGGATTAGGCTAAGATTTGCTTTAACCTTTTCCGCGAACCTCTCTTTTACTATCCGGTCCGGTAACAGGAGTTGCCTTGCCGCGTCATGGCATAGGTATTCTGGCGGAGTTGTTTTTAATTCAGGAATCACACGTGTACAGTCGTAAAATAAGATGTGGGAGAGTTCGTGACAAATAGTTTCTCGAATCTTTACATTATGAAGCTTTTTTTGGTCCTTAGCAAGGCTGCCGTATTTGATTATGAAGCCACCTCGGACAGGGATGAGAAGGCCTTGATCAAAAAACGAGCTGTCTTCGTCCGGTTCTAGGATGATTTTTACCGCCTGTAATTCCTCAACAATTCTACAAAGTGTTTTCTCACAAACCGGGGGGATGATTGAACCAACTCTCTCCTCGTATTTACCAAGGATTTTATTTACCCAGGTGTGTGTATATTGTATGATGTGTTCATTCATGATATCAGGTTTCCCTGTCTCCCCTTGGCCTCGATGCGTTCTTTTGCCGCGAGTACAATTTCTTTTGTTCTACTTCCTACCCATTCGTAATAATTCCCCCTTCTTTCTTTTGACATAAGCGTTTCAATAGCGGAAGGGATTTCCTGGTAGATCTCTGGTATACGAGGTTCCGGCACGGCGTTCCTTGCCTCTTCTTTTATCTTTTCACTTACCTCGTATTCATTGCTTTGGGAAACATAGTACTGGTCGAAGATCGAATCTCCCCCTCTTAGATTCTCCGGTTTAGATATTTCTTCTTTGAGAACGGCACCGTAAATAGGTATTAAAGAGGGGTTTATAAACACGTATAGTTTCCATAAAGCTCTGTATTGATCCATAACATTTCTCACTCTTAGTGCTAAGCTTTCGTGACGCATTTTGAGGTTCTCCAAACATTCATTGCTGTTAAGTTTTTCAATAGCCTCCTCCAAATTTCCGCTGCTGCCCATTTTTTCATAAACAACGAGCGCCTCTGCTTCTTTAAGAGCCATCTTGCTCGTTGGGCAAAACAGTATTATTGATCCCGGTGGCAGGCCAAATTTGTTTTCTATTCTATTCTCAAAGTCGAAGCGCTTTTGGGGGAAGGAATACACTATTGACAGGTCAGCTCTGCCTGGGGCTTTTTGTTCGGATGCGGGGATGATGTGAAACCGCTTGTAAAATCTCCTGCTTTCTAAGGAATGCAAAAGTTGTCGAGCACTCTCGGCTTTTTGTTTCGAAATTTTTTCGATTTCTCCTATTTTATTTTCAAGTAGGTCCATAAAACCTTCGTCACCAATGTTGTATAGCTCTTCAGATTCACTTAGGTTGCAAAGAGACGCGATTTTCCCGAGCATTGCACTTGCTTCGCATTTTGCATGATGGTAAATGACGGCTTCTGTGAGCGCGAATCTCACATTGAGTATATTAATGATTGCGGACAATACGTCATGTCTCCAATCCCCCTTTTTGGTCAGTTTAATAACCAGTCGGGTTGAGCCTTGGGTCTTTTCGTTTTGGCGGAGTTCGATATAGTCGAAGAGGCGGTAAAAGAAACCAGGTCTCATTTCTATCCCCGTATATTCTACATCTCGCAAGATGTAGCTGAGAAGGTCTGCTGATATAGTATTTCCTATTATGTCCGCTATGTAAAATCTGTCCTTATCGAGACGATTCTTCTCAATTGAAGCTTTTAGCTCACCTTTTTCTTCTTTGGACAGCTCCTTCCCGCCCTCGTACTTTATTTTCTCAGCCTTTCTTTCAACATACCGTGTCATTGCTTCCTCATCTGGAAATGCTATTGTCCATAAAATCTTCTTAACGTCTTTTAACAGGCTTTGGGCCAATTTTATGCCTTCCTCAAGTTCATCTTGGTCACTAAATCCGAACGCAGCGTGGTTAGCCCGTTCGGGCATTTTTTTTAGCTCATCAAGCTCTTTCTTTACGCGGTCTATCATTTTGTTTATTCGTTCGCTTTTATCTCCTTTTTCTAGAATCCCGTTTTCATCTTCAAGCGTGTGAGAATAAGGAATGTGCATTATATCGTGCAAAAGTGCCCCCGCTCTTATCAGATTACGATCTTCCTGGATTCTACCCAAAAGTTTATTCTTTTCTTCTTCTTTTAGGGATGAGGAATATTTAAGATTTTCTTGAAGAGCATCAACAAACCGCTGGGACATATCTAGGCAATCTAAGCAATGGGCAGCCCGAGTATGCGTGGCGAAAGGGTAAACTCGATCCGCCAGTCCTAGCTGCTTAATCTTGTACAGTCTCTGAAAACAACGAGAATTAATAAATAAGAGTTCATGCGCCTCGATTTTGATGTCACGGTTAGGTATTCTGAAGTTCTTCCTTTTCATCTTTTTCATCTCCTTTGTTATGGACAGCAACCCTTCAACATTATTGTTATAACGTGAACGAAGAACATGAAAAACGGTATAATGGTTTTTAGATACAATTCACAACTTAATCTATTTTTAGCGGTTCCAAAAGAATTGTCAAGGGACCAGTTTGCCCCAAAATACTTCGGATCGTTGGTCAAAATAGTTTGAGCTCAGGCCAAATTAAAAGAGGGGGGAGGGCGGGCAGGCAAACGGGAATACGCTATTTTTGCATCCTACCCTTGATCAGACTTCTCCTATGAGTGTTAATGTTTCCTCGAACGATTTATCCTTCCGCCTTTGCGGTCATCGGCCTTCGCATCAAGAGGCAATTCCTCAATCGTTACATTTTCCAGGAAACCCTTTGAATAAGTTCTGAACTCGATCATCTCTCAGGCGATCCCTCAGTCTCCTTCGCTCCTGCCTCACCGATCTGTCACCCACTCGGAAAAGCTCTCCTATTTCCCGGCCTCTTAATCCTCCTGCCACATAAAGTAACTCTATATTCGGCTGTCCAAGAAGCGCTTCCCCCTCCGAACCGGTCTTGCTATTTCAGGATTTCGGCATATTCTTATGCGGCTTATCAACGATGAGGGATTGACCCCCTTCACTCCAATTTTGAGATTCTAAGCCTAAAGTCAGTCTCTTCTTCTAGAAACGCTTTATTCCGTTAAGCAGTTAGCTTGGGTCTGCCTCACACCCCGTTCATCCAGTCCAGCGGAACAAGTTTTTTTACGCCATCCCACCATTTCTCTGCGATCATCATTTGATACCAATCCTCTTGAATGTCGGCGTGTTCCATTACAATGACTTGAAACCCAGCATCCTTGACCTTATCTGAAATTAGTCGAAACATCCGCATTACGGACTCTCTATCGGTGTTCCGGACAGTTTCGTCAGAAACGTCGGGTGGAAAGTATGCCTGAGTCGGTTGATCAAAAAATATAAAATTTGGAACAGGGAGTCCTTTCCTCGCAAACCAACGATGTAAAACAAGATATGTGATGATGTGGAGTGAAACCCAGCTTTCTCCGCTACCCATTCTTTCCAGAGGAAGTGGACCGTTTTCAGTATCAGCTACAACCGTAAGCTTATTGGTATCTAACCGCATAGGATAGATTGAATGTTCCAGATCAAGCGTACAAGCCATGTCAGACATCTCCTTAGACAAAAGTGAAAGAACAGAATCTAGACGCTCCTGTAACGCTTCATCAGCGAGAGACAGTTCGAGTGCCTGAATCCGAGACCTTAGCAGTTCAATTTCCTTGCTATCCTCTGCGGCGTCCTTAACGTTTGAAATAGTTTCGAGATAGAGTCCCAGCCTTCCTTGTATCAGCGCTCGCTTCGCGTTTGAATCACGGATCACCTCAATTCTTTTATTTACATTTTGTATAGCAAGAATTCTGGAGTCCAGATTTCTGAGCTCGGCGTTGATCTCCGCCTGCTTTGCCTCTGCATTGGCGATCAATTTATCAATATGAGGAAAATCTGAGCTTACTCCTTCAAGGTGATGCATTATTGCTTGCAGGGTGGCGCGTATAGCCTCCGCATTTGGTGCAGGGGTGTTCAAAGTGGAGGAGCATAAAGGACAAACAGACCTAATTGATTCTTTGCCGGTCGGCAGTAGACCAATACTACTGAGTCTGGCTCTTTGTTCAGTTGCCTCATGTGCAAAGCCTTGCCCACCTGATTTCAGTGCTCTAAGCGCAGCCACTTCCTCACTTATGGCCCTGTGCTTACTACGCAAATCTCCTTGCAGCCCAAAAAGTTTCTCCAGTTCCAGACCATACTGCGTCTCGGGGAATGTCTGTTCTGCTTTGGCATTAATTGCAGCCGCTAGGACCTCTTTCACTTCCTTCCATGAATGAGGCATTTCCTGGTTTGTAGACAGAAGATCAGCAGATACTGCCTCTGCAATAAGAGAGTGCGCCCTTTCAAAGAATGTTCCTCTCATCCGTTCTTGTTCCGCTTTGTTACTTTCCAGCCTCCGAAGTTCCTGCTTGAGTCGCCTCACCTCTTCTTTTTTCAGCACGTGATCTCTATCTATTGCGCCAAGAAAGAAGGGCATATAGTCCTTAATGCTTTGGGGAAGAAATTGCTCTCCTTGACGATGGAAGAGAAGACGTTGATTTGCAATTTCACCCTGTTCTTGGAAGCAATAAATAAGGGCTTTGCCTATATCGGCAGCCCCTGTGTTCCGAGTCTGCCCCGGTTTCTTCTCAAAGGAATAGTCGGATATACCCGCAAACTGATTAAGGAGTGTAATTAATGTGTCTCGATTCGAATTCTGGGTCAACTTCTGGTAATCCGGAACATCAAGTTTACTTCCTTTCTCAATATAAATGCCTTCTGAAGATAATTTACCAGGCCCCGGATTCCTTCGGGCAATGAATAGTTCTTCCTCCTCCCGTACGAGGTGAACGGCAAACCACGAGGTTTTCTCCAATATGACACCTTCTGGGATATCACTCTTTTTGTCGCCAAGACAATAACTAACTATGTGAAGAATGGCTGACTTACCTGTTTTAGAAGCCCCGCTAATGATGTTCGCAGAATTCGTGCGGAGAGGTAAAATCCTCATCTTCCCGGTATTACTATAGAGCACTATCTCAAGTATTTGGAAACTCATGGTTTCACCCCCAGAAGTGCCATTGCTGTTTCAATTTTCCCTGTTCGGGCAATCCAACGACCGCAGAAATGAGCTTTTTTGAAACACTCCGAGACCTCATCGCTAGCCATACAATCTGAACTGGCGATCACTTTAATTAGTTGTGACACCTTTAAGGAATCACTGCCTTCGAAACATACCAGATTATGCGAGAAAGCAAATATCAAGGCTTCCTTCACATAAGGGACGATTGAACGTGCGCGCTCGGCATATCCAATCTTTGCGTGCACTCCTTGAAGTCTGGTGATCCAGGTTGAGAGAGTAGTACTTACCTTCACCGGAAGGGCTTCACGAGTTCCCTTATGTAGCACTAGTGGAATTATAAGAAATGGAAGAACGTAAGGTGCCTTCGTTTGACCACCATCACAGTACCCTTTTACGCACTGTTGAAGAATCAAAGCTAAAAAGGCAGGGTTAAGTAGATTAGCTTCTTCGGAATTTCGCTTCTGCCAAGGTTTCATTTCAGGGCTCCCCTGCCCTCTAGAAGCTCCACCAATCGGGAGCGAAACTCAACATGCCAACCGACTTCTCGCTTATCTGCAAGCATGTGATAAGAACCTCTTGTTATGAAGGGCTCATTGCAGCGAGGCCTTATTGGGATATCAGCTTCCTTTTCCACCCAGTCGTATATTATTCGGCCGGCTTTGATCTTTTCGGAATCAACCGCATCTTCGCCAAGGTTTTCTCGCATTGTTTCAAAATGAATTTCCCACTCTTCAATAAGCCTTTGTTCGTAATACTCTAGATCGCCAACCAATAGAAGCTCTTCTCTCACCCAGCGAGAACGCTGTTCAAAGGCACGATAGTAGTTGTTAATGGCAGAGGCCATACGTTTTGACCCGATGTCGATTAGTTTCAACTGGTGTACAAAGATATAGTCTTGATAAAGTTGGCTGTCTACTGTAGCTGTCTTCAGATCCTCATAGATAGGGAGGGCATCGCTCTTGAATTGTTCGCGTAATTCATTTAATTGCGAATCCAATTCTTCGCCGAGGATGGGGATTGGCTTATCGGAAAGCAAATGCTTAAGGATACGCTTAAACCACCATCCTTCCAAATACACGAGAAACTGTTCAATTTTTGAGCGGTGGCATGCAGACCAGAGTGCTTCCCGCGATAGGCGGTCAATATCTTCAATGAGTGGACCCTGGTCTAAAATAATGACGGAACCAAGTAATTCCTGCCTTGATTCAGGGGAAAGCTCAAGAAACACTGCGTACGCATCCTTATTTGTTTGGCTCACCGATGTCTGAGCAGTTTGTAGAAGTAGCCTTTCAGCCATTACAACATTTCGATTTTCTGCGCGGAGATAATAGGCTGCTGAACCCTCGGGTGCATTGGCTGTCGTCATCATACACAAAACGGGGCGGGCCTGCGTTAGCCCTCCTCGATAAAGGTCACACCATATACGGATTGTTTTCCACAGATCAGCACTTCCATCTGTGAGATTAGCCTTACGGCTCATGTGGTGCTTGGTTTGAATAATTTCTACAGGGATGCCTTCTTTCTCGAAGACCACATCATCCAGTGTTTCTATTGACAAATTTAGACAGGGATCAGTTTTTACTCGTCTGAGTGCCATCAACAGTGCAAGACGACACTGATAGACATAACCAACGAGAGCTGGTGCTGCAGAGTACTTAGACCGCTCCATATCGCTCATTCTTTATCGTCCAACTCACCATCACATAACACAAAGGTCTTGAGATTTGAATTAACCTCATCCTCCTCATCGTTCAATTGTGAGAAGGGTGACTCGTTTCCCGTTTCCGTGTCCGTAAGAAAACATACAGCAAGGCGCACGGTCCTTAGAGTGAATCAGTCTTCTCCCGCCTTGTGATTTTGCCCTACTTTACCAGAAATAAATCATCTTGACAAGAATAAGCATTTTTTGTGCCACCATGGAAAGCGCCCGCCTGCGCTAGGGCTTCGGCGAGGTAAACATAGCGTAAGTCCTTGAAGAAGAACATAAGATGTACGCCAATTCTTACGGCAGAGACCTAATTCTGTTTATTGAATCAACAGTTGTGGTCAGAAATTGGCCAAAAATGGACTAAACCTTGTGAATTTGTGAAACGGACAAGGGACACCTTAGAGTGTAGAGTGCGGAGTGCAGAGTGCGGAATGTGGGGATCCAATTAAGTTTCCCCTGATATAATATTTCAAGCGGAAATCAATAATAAACCTTTTCCGCTTATTTACAAATCAATTTGTTTAAAGAATCAAAATTGGAATCTCGGCCTGAAGAGATCTTCCTCGCTGAAATTCTTGTCGAGCTGGTCGTCAAACCTGTCGAAACTCGTTACTGATCGAAATCTAAGAAGAAAGCATTTAGCACTTTAAAAAGATCGACAAAACATTCCGGTTTAAGACTAAACTTTAATACTCTATTCTTTATAAGAATTCAATTTAACCAGAGGTCCAAGGCCTTAATAAGCCCTTAAATATTCTGGATAAATCAGGTTGGGGATGGTGCGAAATATCTCTTAAATTCTCTTGAAAATGGATTGGCACAGGACTTGCCTTTATATTAAATGTTCAGATGTTTCGCTTGGAGATGGAGTATAAATGCTTGAATTTTTGGAAACCTAAAGAATACGTCAAAGGAAAAAAAGATGAGAGGAGGTGCGGTAACAAATTTATTAATTTGACAATAACCTCAAAATAAAATCTCTGTAATTTTGGATTCTTAGATTTGGCATATAATATGCTTTTACCAGGGCAGGCGGTTGATTCCGCTTATCTTCATGTGCCCCTCCTTTCAAAGCACCTTCGGGGGGTGGATTA
>DBZJ01000248.1 GCA_002311635.1 Syntrophaceae bacterium UBA1163 | reverse complement strand
ATCCCTCCCGACCTTCAAACCACTCGATTCCAATCGGGGAAGAATCAGTTCTTCAGTGGTTCCTGGATAGGTCGTACTTTCCAGAACGATCAGTTGACCTTTCCTAAGATTCTGGAGAGCGGCTTCCGTTGTTTTTTCTATGTACTGGAGGTCCGGCTCCATTTTTTCAGTCAGGGGAGTGGGAACGCAGATAAGAATGCAATCGGGTTTATGAAGGCGTGAAAAATTATCGGTCACATCGAAGTGTCCGCTCCGGATGAATTGCGAAATACGTGAGGAGGGAATGGATTTCAAATAGCTCTTCCCTCTCTTTAAGGTGACAACTTTTTTGGAATCGACATCAAACCCCAAGACTCTGAAATCTTCTTCACAAAACCTTAAAACCAGAGGGAGGCCGACATATCCCATCCCGATGATCCCGATGAGCGCCTTTTTTTGGCGGATCTTTTGGATGATTTCATTAGCCCTCTCCAATAACTCCATAGTTCCTCTCACCGATTCGCAAGGGGGTTCAAGGATTCAAGGGTTCAAGGATTCAAGTAATTCTTCTGATAAGGTATTTCACTCGACCCCTTGACCACTTGACCCCTTGGACCCAGTCCTTCGATAGAATGCTTTGATTCGGTCCACGACCGCCACCTGTTGATCTTCTGTCAGCTCAGGATAGATAGGGAGAGCTAAAACCTCTTCACAAGCCTTCTCGGAATTCGGGAGATCTCCTCGACGATATTTCAAAAAGGAATAGCATTCCTGCAAATGAAGGGGCACTGGATAATAGATGTCTGTTCCTATGCCTTCCTCTGAAAGGTATTGTTTCAGCCGATCTCTTTCCGGAACACGGATTACAAACTGATGAAAGATGTGCCGGTTCTGATATTGAATAGTCGGGAGCCTAAGGCCATTTACAGAAGAGACAAGATCCCGGAGCAGCAATTGATAGCGCTCAGCTTTCTTTTGTCTTTCTGCGGTCCATTTCTCCAAGTACTTAAATTTCACTAGTAGAATGGCGGCTTGAATCGTATCGAGGCGACTGTTGATCCCAATCTGTTTATGGAAATATTTGGGCTGACTTCCATGGACCCTCAGCAGTCGAATCTTCTCTGCCAGGCTGACGCTATCCGTTACGACCATTCCCGCATCTCCAAAGGCGCCCAAATTTTTTGTGGGGTAAAACGAAAAACATCCAAGGTCTCCTATTTGTCCAGCCCGGCGTCCCTCTGACACGGCATCAGGCCTGTACTCCGCTCCCAATGCCTGGGCAGCGTCCTCGATGACAAAGAGCTTTTTCTCTTTGGCTATTTTAAGAAGAGGGTTCATATCTGCACATTGCCCAAAGAGGTGAACGGGAATGATAGCCTTTGTTTTCGAGGTGATCTTCTCCTCGACTTTGCAAGGGTCAATGTTATAGGTTTCTTGGCTGATATCCACAAAAACGGGGATAGCACCGAGGCGGGAAACAGAACCTGCTGTCGCAAAAAAAGTGAAGGGAGGAAGAAGGACCTCATCACCCCCCCCAACCCCTAACGCCATCAGGGCTAAAAGCAAAGCGTCTGAACCAGAGGCGACTCCGATGGCATATCGGGTCCGGCAATATCGAGCAATGGTTTCCTCCAGAGCCTGCACTTTAGCTCCCAGGATGAATTGCTGGTTTTGAAACACTTCGTCTATTGCAGACTTGATTTCATCTCCGATGGATTTAAATTGAGTTGACAAATCAAAAAAGCGAACCTTCGTTTTCATCAACGCTCTCTTTTCTCAAGTCAATATGCAGTTTAATTAAGACAAAAAAAATTGATAGTCAAGGTAATCTTTCATCGCTATAATAATGTTCATGAGGCGAAAGATGAATCTTGATTCCGTTTCGATCATATTGGCCAGGCCCAAATTCCCGGAAAACATCGGTTCGGTGGCCAGGGCGATGAAGAATACGGGATTGGGCCGATTGATTGTCGTCAACGGATCTTCTCCTCTCCATGCGAACGCGTATAAATTAGCCTCAGGAGCTGAAGATATTTTGGAAAGGGCAGAGGAGTATTTTACATTACGAGAGGCGATCTCTGAAATGGGGTGCGTGGTCGGAACGACTTCACGTGGAGGAAAAGGGAGGTGTCCGGATCTGACCCCGGAAGCCTTGGCAAAGAAGCTTACTCCCCTCTCACAGAAGAATTTGATTGGTCTGGCCTTTGGTTCTGAAAAAGAGGGATTGACCAATGAGGAATTGTCTCTCTGTCAATTCTGCGTCAGGATTCCTTCCGTTGAGTCTTTCCCGTCCCTCAATCTTGCACAAGCCGTGATGGTGGTCTGCTACGAGTTATTTCAAGCCTCAGCAGAGATTCCAAAAGCCCCGGTCCGATTAGCACAGTCCGAACAATTGGAGAGGATGTTTGAACATATGGAAAAGACGCTCATCCAAATCGGGTTCCTGGACTCCAAACATCCCAAAAGAATCGTGCGAGTGCTCAGACGATTATTTGGAAGAACCCAGATGGATGAAAGAGAGGTTCAGATCCTGCAGGGTATTTGGAGCCAGATGGATCACCGTATCAGAATTGGAAAAAGACCTGTAAGTAAGGGGGGAAAGAATGTTTGAGAAATGGATAGGAGTGATTTTATTTTTGTTCATGGTAACGGGATTATTAGAGGTCAAGAATGGTCATGCTTCTATCCCTCTTCCCAAGCCTTCTTCGGATGGGAAGGTTTCTGTCGAAAAGGCCATCAAGCAGAGGCGAACCATTCGAGATTTTCAAGAAAGAACTCTTTCCCTTAATCATCTTGCGCAACTTTTATGGTCTGCACAGGGAATCACGGATTCGACAAAAGGGAGAAGGGTTGCCCCTTCTGGAGGGGCCCTATATCCTTTGGATATTTACATCCTCATCGGAGAGAATGGTGTTGAAAAGATGGAAACCGGAATTTATCACTATTTGCCGAAGGAACATTCCATGTCGATGATCTTGAAAGGAGATCGTCGAAGGGAGATTTCCTCAGCGTCTTTGTCTCAGATGTGGATGGCCAAGGCCCCCGTCACCTTCATCATTACAGCGGAATATAGAAGGATTACTTGAAAGTATGGTGAAAGAGGGATCCGATATGCTCTCATCGAAGTAGGGCATGTGGGTCAAAATGTGTTTCTCCAAGCAGAAGCCTTGGAATTAGGGGCTGGGATTGTTGGAGCATTCAACGATTTGGAAGTTTCAAAAGTGGCAGGTCTACCTCCCCAACACGAACCCTTATTGATGATGCCGGTGGGGTATAAGAAATAAAAAACCCCTTTTCTGAACCATTGATGAAAAGGGGTCGATGGAATTCAATGAGACATCAAAGTATCTTCTGAAAGTGATCTTACTACTTCTTCAAAAAAGGGCTGATGATATCAATCGGCACGGGGAAGATGGTGGTTGAGTTCTTCTCAGTGGCGATCTCCGCTAAGGTCTGAAGGAACCTTAGCTGGAGGGCTGTGGAATTGGTACTGATCACATTGGCAGCCTGAGTCAATTTTTCTGCAGCCTGGAATTCACCCTCGGCATGGATGATTTTGGCCCTCTTCTCCCTTTCTGCCTCGGCCTGGCGGGCAATTGCCCTCTGCATATTCTCCGGCAGATCTACCTGCTTGGTTTCCACGAGAGAGACCTTGATTCCCCATGGTTCTGTGTGCTTATCTAAGATATCTTGGAGTTTCAGGTTGAGTTTGTCTCGCTGGGCCAGCAATTCATCCAAATCCGCCTGCCCGACAACGCTCCGAAGTGTGGTTTGGGCCAATTGGGAGGTGGCATAAAGATAATTCTCCACTTCGACGACCGCCTTGTTCGGGTCTATGACGCGAAAATAGACAACAGCATTTACCTTAATGGAAATATTGTCATGAGTGATCACATCCTGGGGGGGTATGTCCAACACCACTGTTCTGAGGCTGATTCTTAACAACTTATCGACTCCTGGGATAATGAAGATGATTCCTGGCCCCTTGGCGCCGATCAGCCTTCCCAGTCGGAAGATAACCCCCCGTTCATATTCCCTGAGGATCTTGATGGCTGAAGCAGCAAGAATGAGTAAAAAGATAATAAGAAATATGATCCCTGGTGATATTGATGCGCCCATATCATTCCCTCCTTATTCTGTTTTTTTCACCTGCAGTCTCAAACTCTTTATCCCTATGACTTGAACCTTCTCTCCCATTTCGATGTTCACATCACTAACGGCATTCCAGAACTCTCCATGTATGGAAACTTTTCCCTCCGGAACAATGGGGGTGGAAGCGATTCCTACTTCTCCTATAAGGCCTTCCATTCCCGTGGTTGGTTTTTTCAAGCGTGCATTGATGGCCCTGGTTACAGCAAAAATGAAGAAGGCTGCGCTTACAACAACTGCGGATATGATTACACTCAAAGAGACTCTCATATACTCCTCGGGACTCTGAAACAACATCATAGAGCCTAAGAAAAGGGAGATGACGCCACCGACGGCTAACAATCCATGACTCACCACTTTGATTTCTGCGATAAAGAGAATGATGGCAAATAAGATCAGTGCCAAACCGGCGTAATTGACCGGAAGCATCTGTAATGCGTAGAATGCAAGAATAAGGAAGATTCCACCCACCACCCCTGGCAAAATGGCCCCAGGGCTCGAAAGTTCAAAGAAGATGCCATAAATTCCCAGCATGAGAAGGATGTAGGCGATCGTAGGATTAGAGATAATATCCAGGAGCCGGTCCCGCCAGCTCATCTGAATGGCTTGAGGTTGAACTCCCTTCGTGTGAAGGGTTCGAGCAACTCCGTCGAACTTTATAACTCTTCCATCAACCTTGTCGAGAAGGGTTGGAATATCCTGGGCAATGAGATCAACAACATTGAGTTTGACTGCTTCCTCCTCAGTGATGGAAACGCTTTTCGTCACTGCCTTTTCAGCCCAATCCACATTTCTCCCTCGAGTCTTAGCAATGTTCTTGATAGAGGCAACCGTATCGTTGACGATCTTTTCCGTCATCGTCTTGCTTTCTTTTCCTTCCCCCCCCATTGTGACAGGATGGGCTGCTCCGATATGAGTGCCAGGAGCCATCGCGGCAATGTTCGCAGCCATGGTGACAAATACCCCAGCAGAGGCCGCGCGTGCTCCACTCGGAGCAACATAAACGATAATCGGGATCGTGGAGGCGAGTTCTTTTTTGACGATTATTCTCGTCGACTCCAATAACCCTCCAGGAGTGTCCAATTTGATGATCAGACATTGGGCACCTTTTTGCGTGGCCTCGTCTATTGAATCAAGAATGAATTTGGCGGTAGCAGGGTTAATGATTGCATCTACTTCGATGGTAAAGACGGGTGCCTTTTCCTGGCTTGGGATCTCAGCAACAAGAGCCAAAAGAAAAAAGACTGAAAGAACTAATAAGACTTTGTTTCTTTTCAAGGTTTTTCTCCCGAGCTTTCTACTATCCCACAAAACGTATAGATTGTCAAATCAACTCAGGATGTCTAAATCTTAATCCTCATGAGGTCTTCTGCCAGGATGATTTCACCTTGGTCAATCTTCTTACATTGCCCCACGATTTCAAATTGATCACAAACTGGATAGAGGTGGGTGAGAAGAAGTTTCTTACACCGCGATTCTAATGCAATTCTTCCTGCCAACGACGGGGTGAGGTGGCCTTCTACTTTTTTCCCATCTGGGAAGGAACACTCCAAGACGAGGAGATCCACTTCGAAGGCCAGATCGATAATATTTTGACAATAATCCGTGTCGCCTGAGACAGCAACTGATTTTCCATCTTTAAACTCGATACGATACCCGACACTTTCAGAGATATGAGCCATGGGTTTCGATAATATCTTCAAATCCCGGTAGGCAAGCCCTTTTTGAGCGATCTCTTTGACGGTTAATTGATAGGATCGCGGAGCGATCCAAGAACCGTAAACGCCGCTCAATTTTTCAAAATAAGATTTAAATCCAGGTCCTCCTGTGCACAATAAATCTTTTTCTCGCGGAAGGTCTGCATACT
>DBZJ01000025.1 GCA_002311635.1 Syntrophaceae bacterium UBA1163 | reverse complement strand
GCCGGGTGATAAGAAAAGAGTATCCGGAGCTTGAAGAGTTTTTGTGGGGAGATAGTTTTTGGCCGGATGGGTATTTTGCCGAGACAGTAGGCAACGTTGATGAAGAGGTCGTGCGGCGATACATAAGAGAACAACGTCGGTAATTGTGCCAGATCATGTCAGCAGACCTGAAACCCTGGGCTTTAGCCCAGGGAGTGGTTCATTTTTCTATCATGGATCTGGAGAGCCTTTCTTCACATGTCAGGGTTTCCTCCGAAATTCTGATTTAGGAAGTGGGAATTGCGAGGGACACTCTGCCCGCTCCCTCCGCCGGAGCGGTGCTTCTGCGGAGGAGGGGGACTTGCAATGACAGAGTGGAAGAAGAGTTTCATTTTTTAAATCGGATTTTGGGTCCCTTCTTGCGCATTGACAAAGCAGACACCGATGTCCTATCCTGCATTTATCCTATAAATAAGGAGGCACGGATGGAGGGGGGAGCGAGAAAGACTTATGATGTCATTATCGTCGGGGGGGGACCTGCAGGCCTCACGGCGGGTCTCTACACCTCCAGGTCAAGGCTGCGTAGCGTCCTCATCGACAACGGTCTTTTAGGAGGTCAGATGACCACCACAGAGCTCGTCGAGAACTATCCTGGCTTCCCACACGGGATCGCAGGAGATGAGCTAAGTCGTTTGATGGAGGAGCAGGCAAAGCGGTTTGGGTTAGAAATGGTTTCCCAATATGTTGTGGAGGTCAAGCTGGAAGGGGATAAGAAGGTTGTTAAGACCGAAGAGGGGACCTATCTTTCTGATGCTCTCATTATTTGTACCGGGACAGAATACCGGAAATTGGGGGTTCCCGGGGAAAAAGAGTTCGCCGGCAAAGGCGTCTCTTATTGCGCCACGTGTGATGGGGCTTTTTTCCAAGGCAACCAAATCGTTGTTGTGGGAGGAGGGGATTCTGCGCTTACCGAGGCCCTTTATCTCACGAAGTTCGTGAAGGAGGTGACCATTATCCATCGAAGGGAAGCGCTTCGAGGAACAAAGATTTATCAGGAGAAAGTGTTTGAAAATCCAAAGATCAAAATGCTCTGGGATTCGGTCATACAAGAGATAAGGGGAGACAACACTGTCCATTCGATCCGTGTAAAAAACGTAAAAACGGGAAAAGTAACCGAGCACGATATACAAGGCGTTTTTCTATTTGTGGGGCTTTTGCCCAGAACCCAGTTTTTAAGAGGACTGGTCGAAATGGATGAGGATGGATACATTCTTACTGGTGACGATGGCGAAACATCTGTGAAAGGTATTTTTGCCGCCGGCGATTGCAGGAAAAAGTTGGTACGTCAAATCGCTACGGCAGTGGGAGACGGAGCGACCGCGGCCTGTGCTGTTGAGAAGTATTTGGAGTTGAAAGGATAAAGGTTGAAGTTAGAAGTTGGGAATCCGAAACCAAACTCGGAGACCTATACGACTGGCAAACGGATTAATTTCCCCACCCTCCATTGCAAAAGTCAATAAAATCAATAATTTTGTTTGTTAGCAGAGAGTAATATATGTTACAATTTTATAAGGTAGTTTCTTGTTTGAAAACAATAAATGGGAGGTGAAAAGGGAATGAGAGAGAATGTCGAAAAGGCGTTACAGAAGATCCGGCCGGCGCTTCAAGCCGATGGCGGAGACATCGAATTGATCGATGTGGTGGATGGAGTGGTTCGGGTCAGATTGACCGGTGCTTGCGGTGGTTGTCCCATGTCCCAGATGACTTTGAAGATGGGTGTTGAGAAAGTGCTCAAACAGCAAGTCCCAGAGGTGAAAAGCGTAGAAACCGTTTAAGAGGCCTCAAAGAAAACCGGTTCCATTTTTTGTAAAGACATCACCAGTAGAGTTTCGAACAAGCCCTACCACTTCCTCTCTCTCAATTCGGGGGAGAGGGGTGGCATTTGGGTTTTGAATTTATTTGGGATTTGTAATTTGAAATTTGGAATTTGAAGCAGTCATGTATCCTATCGTTGATCGTGACAAATGCAATGGCTGTGGAAACTGCATTGAGATCTGCCCAAGCGAAGTCTATGAAGTCGAAGAAGATAGATCAACTCCTACCCACCCTGAGGATTGTATCGAGTGCTGGGCCTGCGTGAACCAATGCCCGACAGAATCCATCCAACTGCATGACGATTGATCCATTCGGTAGCGCCAAGCGGTCCAAAGCTATCCCCTGAGCTGAGGCATCGAACGAGCGACATCCTGCATATTTTGTACTCAAATTCAACCCTCAAAAACCACTTGAAAAAAAAGAAGGACTTTCCTATGATGGAATTGGATCGATATGAACAATTCGCTCAGTTTGGAATCTCCGGCAAAGGTCAACCTAAGATTGGAAATCCTAAAAAGACGGGAAGATGGTTATCATGAGCTGAGGACAATCTTCCAAAAGATCAGTCTCCACGATACCCTCCGTTTCTGCCTGAGAAAAAAAAGAGGGGTTTCGATTGCGGCAGATCATCCCAAGCTCCCCATCGGAAAGAACAATCTGGTCTACAAGGCCGCTCAGTCTATGCTGAAAGCATCCACTTATAAAGAGGGTATTCATATTGAGATTGAGAAAAGAATTCCTCTTGGGGCTGGGCTCGGAGGCGGGAGTAGCAACGCAGCCACCACGTTGAAGGCATTGAATCACCTTTTAGAAATGCGCCTCCCTAAAAAGAACTTGTTGGCAATGGGACTGGAGATCGGGGCAGATGTTCCTTTTTTCCTTTCGAAGGGTGCGGCTATTGGTTCAGGGATCGGCGAACAGTTGAAAAAGGTAGAGCTTCCCGATCTATGGTATGTCCTTATCTATCCGAATTTTGAGGTCTCAACGCGATGGGCTTACCGAAATTTCGTATTGACGCGTTCGCCCGCGCAAAACCTCAGTTTTCATAATGGGGTGGAGAAGCGCCGCTCAGGGTCAACCTTGAGCAAGGACCAGCCCTCAGGCGGGGTAGCCGAAAGGTTGACAAATCGGCAATTTCATCTTAGTCTTCATAGGTTTTTGAAAAATCCTGAAGGAATTTCTCGCATTCTTCTGAATCACTTAGAAACAGTGGTTGCCAAAAAATATCCTCAGATTGGCATCATGAAAAACATCCTTTTTTCTGCGGGAGCCCTGGGCGCTTTGATGACGGGGAGCGGCCCCACGGTTTTTGGCCTTTTCGAGAGGGAGAGTATTTCAACAGCGGCCTATGAAAAGATAAGAAGAATAGCCAAGGAGAAAGGTTGGGCCGTTTTTAGAGCACATAGCCTCACTGTATGACGACTGCTGGCTCTCTGAATAGCTGAACCCGGCAGAGGATCGAATCCGTCGTTTCAGCAGAAGGAGATTCAGAAGAGCAGGCAACCCAATTTCAAATGCAAAATCTAAACGGCACTGAATGTCAAAATCCAAATTTCAAAAAGTTTTGACACTTGAGCTTTAGATTTGATTTGATATTGACTCACTTGCAGTTCGTCACTTCGTGCGAACTTTGGAATTTGAAATTTAGTTGCTTTCAAATTGGGGTGTCGTCAAGCGGTAAGACACAGGTCTTTGGAACCTGGACTCGGAGGTTCGAATCCTCCCACCCCAGCCATACCCTGGAGAGTTGAGAGCAGATGTAATCATCAAAATTACCACTTCCCACCTTCCGGTTCGAGGGGATGAGGTTCATATGAGTAAGAACAAGGCCGTGGCTGGGACCGGCCAGGATTTGAGCTGGTTGAAGATATTCACGGGGAACTCAAATAATGAATTGGTGACGAAGATTTGTGACCAGTTGGGGACCCCCCTTGGCAAATCTGTGGTGAGCACTTTCAGCGACGGAGAGATTCATGTTGAGATTGATGAGAGCGTCCGAGGAATGGACGTTTTCGTGATCCAGTCCATTTCGTCTCCTGTGAATGACAATCTCATGGAGCTTCTTATCTTAATCGACGCCCTGAAGAGAGCCTCTGCCGAAAGAATTACCGCCGTGGTGCCTTACTACGGTTATGCGAGGCAGGATCGTAAAGTTCTTCCTCGAGCCCCCATTTCTGCCAAGCTGGTTGCAGATCTGATCACGACAGCAGGAGCTTCTCGAATTCTTACTGTTGACCTTCACGCCGGTCAAATTCAGGGCTTTTTCAATATTCCGGTGGACCACTTATTTGCCGCCCCGGTGCTGTTAGAACATATGAGACAGGTCAGAAACGATATCGTCATGGTATCGCCGGATGCAGGAGGAGTGGAAAGGGCTCGCGCCTTTGCAAAAAGATTAGACACTTCCTTGGCGATCATCGACAAACGAAGAGATTCTCCCAATGTCTCGCAGGTGATGAATATCATCGGAGATGTGACCGGTAGGACGGCCTTCTTGGTTGACGACATGGTCGATACAGGCGGAACGTTGGTCCGGGCGGCTTATGCCCTGATTGAGAACGGGGCGAAGGCCGTCTATGCCTGCTGCACGCATCCTGTCCTCTCGGGAAAGGCTGTGAAGATCATCTCTGAATCACCCATTGTCGAAATGATCGTCACGGATACCATTCCCCTCCGGGAAGAAGCCAAGGCATGTCCAAAGATTAAAGTCGTCTCGATCTCCAGTCTCCTGGCTGACGCTATTCGTAGAATCTATGAAGATGAATCGGTGAGTTGTCTTTTTGTTTAAATCACAGGATAAGGAGCGACCCATGGAAAGACCCGTACTGACAGCCGAGATTCGAGAAGGGGTTGGAAAGGAAAAGGCAAAGAAACTCCGGTCGAAGGGCCTGATCCCTGCCATTTTTTATGGACCGCGATCCCAAACCATCCCTTTGGTGATCGATTCCAAGGAATTGTCGAAAGTTCTTCAAACGGAGGCGGGAGAGAATGTCTTGATTGATCTTGACATCCGAAAGGGAGTGCAGTCGGATCGTAAGGTGGTGATGCTGAAAGACATTCAAGTTGATCCTCTTCAAAGGGCGACCTTGCATACGGACTTTTATGAGGTGGCTATGGACGAGATGGTCACCGTGGAGATCCCGGTTCATCTGGTCGGGAAACCTGAGGGGACCAAGGTGGGAGGGATACTTGAGCAGGTTCGAAGGGCGATCGAAGTTCAGTGTCTCCCCGGCGATATTCCCAAGAGCGTTGATGTTGACGTGAGCCTCCTGAAGATTGGTGATTCGATTCACGTCGAAGATATTAGAGTAGAGAAAGGGAAAATTATTTCAGAGACTAACTTTACGATTGCGACGGTCGTGCCTCCTGTGGTGGAGGAGAAAGTTGTGGAGGCAGTGGCTCCGGAGGCCGTTGAGGGGGCGGAGGTAGAGCAAAAGGAGGAAGAGGAGGAGGAAAAAGAATAACCGAATGTGAAGATCATCGTAGGACTGGGCAATCCTGGAACTGCGTATCGAATGAGCAGGCACAATATTGGGTTTCAGGTAGTGGATCGTCTCGCCAAAATAAGCCACCTTTCTATCCGTACCAAACGCTTCAGGTCCCTCTATGAAACAGGCTGTATCGATTCTGAGAAGGTTGTCCTGGCTAAGCCAATGACCTTCATGAATCGGAGTGGAGAAGCGGTCAAAAAGGCAGCGGATTTCTTCCACCTGAAGGTGGAAGATCTGGTTGTCGTTCACGACGATTTGGACCTCCCCTTTGGCAGGCTTCGTTTTAAACGAAGAGGAGGGGATGGAGGACATCAGGGGGTACGTTCCGTCATTGAGCGCATGGGTGAAAATAACTTTCTAAGGCTGAAGGTTGGCATCGGCAGACCTCCCGAAGGGATGGACCCCGCCGAGTATGTCTTGGATGTCTTTGATGACGTCGAGCAGTCCCGTTTAGATCAAGTCCTTTGCCGGGCAGCAGAATGTCTGAGGACCCTGCTCTTGGAAGGGCTTGAAAAGGCGATGAATCAGTTTCAGAAAAAATTTCCCCTCTCCCCCGTTTCCTAAGATGGGATCATTCACCTTTTTCAATCTCCATAAAGATTTTTCCATGGTGAAAGATGCGTACTCCTCCCGTCTCCTCGGAAATGACGATGGCGAGGGCATCGGTCAGACTGGTAATCCCGGCGGCGGCTCGATGGCGACTTCCAAGACCCAGGGGAATTTCGATATTTTCCCCCGAGACATCCAGATGGCGGCCTGCTGCTAAGATGACCCCGTCCTCGCGGAAGATGAATGCCCCGTCAATGGAAGAGAATTCTTTAACGGTTTCTTTCAGCCGGTGATCCAAAATATTTCGTTCCTCTTCGGGATAGCCCTGAAAGGGATTGATCACCATGGGGTGGGAGAATTTGAGAACGTCTTCATGCTTCCCGAGGACAAAGATCGTCCCAACAGGTTTTCTTCCTTCTTTTCCTTCTATAGAGATCTCCAAAGCGAGGCTTAGAGCAGTCTCGAAAACTTCCGGTCTCACAATCTCTGAAATCACCGGAAGGTCAGCGGAAGAGATGAGTTCGAACTCTTTTCCGAATTCGAGGATGATGAGGTTATCCAGGACTTTCGTTTGGGGGATCCCGGAGAGGCAGACCCATTTATCTCCTTTTTTGACCAGACCCTTTGAGAGGGCTTGGATGATGGCCATTTTCATTTGATTGATTCGACCCAGAGGGACATCGGGGATTTGAAGTACTTTCTCGAAGACTGAGGCAGCTTCCTGCAAAAAGGACTCATCCTTGATGGCGAGAATCAGATCAACCCGTTTTTCCTGACCGATCTTGGCTAAGGCTTCGTAGTCTTCGATCATATCCGCATAAAGCAAGACCCCCTTCGAGCGGGTTTTTCTCGCGATGACACAGGCTGTCTCTATCATGATACGATTTTGCTGCTTCACTTTGACCTCCCTGCCGGCAGGCCCTGAACCTAGCATGGTACAGGGCAGGAATGCTCAACCCATTAAATGCTTTATTTCCTCCCAGTTTTATTATACAAATATAAAAGCGGAAATCCATAAGAAACTTAAACTCGAAACAATAAACTGCAAATTCTAAATAAATTTTGCATAACGGGTAGGTCACTGGCGAACCATCAAAATCATAAACCCCCTTCCCCCCTTTAGTAAAAGAGGGTGCCGGTAGGCAGGGATATTTGAGCCTGTTGAGGGTTTTGAGTTTAGGGTTTGAATAGAGGGGTATAAATGGGGTTTCGGTGCGGCATTGTGGGTCTTCCAAACGTGGGGAAGTCCACGTTATTCAATGCGCTGACTGCGGCGGGCGCAGAGGTAGCGAGTTACCGTTTCTGCACGATCAACCCGAACATTGGCATTGTCCCCGTGCCGGATCAAAGGCTGGAAAGGATTGCCAAGCTGATCCACCCTAAAAAAACGATTCCCACCACCCTCGAGTTTTTCGATATTGCTGGATTGGTCAAAGGGGCAAGCAAAGGAGAGGGGCTGGGCAACCAGTTTCTGGATCACATACGAAATGTGGATGCCGTTGCCCACACCGTTCGTTGCTTCAACAACGAAAACGTGGCCCATGACTTCGGTTCGATCGACCCGGTGAGGGATATCGAAGTCGTTAATACCGAGCTTATTTTAGCAGACCTTCAGACTTTAGAGAAGAAAATGACGAAAACGGAGAAGATGCACAAGGTGGGTGCCAAGGAGGCCACTTTGGAGTTGGAGGTCTACCAAGAGGTCCAAACCGTTTTGGACCAGGGCCGGAGGGCAGGGACCCTCCACATGGCCGGAGAGAAAGAGACGATCTTCCTTGATCTCCACCTTCTTACGACAAAACCGGTTTTTTACGTTGCCAATGTTGATCAGAAGGAGCTCAAAGGGGAGGGGACCTGTTTGAAGACGATCACGGGCTGGGCACAAAAAGAAGGAAATAAAGTGGTCGTCATCTGTGGTGATCTCGAGGCGGAGGTTGCAGAATTGAAAGAGGAGGAGAGAGAGGAATTCAGAAAAGAGCTGGGTCTGGAGGGCTCGAGCCTGGAACGATTAATTGAAGTCGGATATGAGATCCTATCCCTCGTCACCTTTTACACAACGGTTAGCTCTGAGCTCAGGGCTTGGACCGTGCCCAAAGGAACCCCGGCCCCTAAGGCCGCCGGTAAGATCCACACGGATATGGAAAGAGGGTTCATTCGCGCAGAAGTCATTTCCTTTCCCGATTTCGTGGCCTGTGGCTCTGAGCATACAGCGAGAGAAAAGGGACTCCTTCGTTCTGAGGGAAAAGATTATCTCATCCGAGACGGGGATATCGTCCATTTCCGCTTTAATGTGTAACCCCTTTTTACATCTTTCTCCCTTGATCGGAAAGGGATCAGAGATAAGTTCCCACCCCCCCCTGAACCCGTGAAAAAAATTGTGAGAGCCGGGCGGGCAAGAATATCTTCAAAGTTTTACAAATGCGGTTACTTAAGAGGGTCGAGACTAACAAATGCCCGTAAGTCTTCAGTAGTTGTTAAGGTTTTTCATTGTATGTAGTCAACGTGAAAAGGTGCCGCTGTAAAACTTTTCCGACATTCCCGCCCGCCCTTAGCACGGGGAACAATTTTTCCTCGCCCCCCTTTACAAAGGGGGGCGAGGGAGGATTTGGGATTTGAAAATCGGGATTTGTTAATTGCGATTTTATCTGTTACATTTGTATCCGCAGAGGGAAAGAGCGTGCTGAAGAGGCTAAAATATTTTCTTTATATGGTTCCGGTTCTCTGGACTTTTCTTAAAGACCTGGCATGGGAGCCCCTCTCCCTACGAGAGATTAAGACCAATTACCTTTTTGGGAAGGCCAATGCTTATGACCGGGCCGATTTTTTGAGGAGGGCGGTCAGGGCGTATAAAGAGATATTGAGAAGAGATCCGAATAGCATTCCCGTTTTCTTAAACTTGGGAGGGCTTTATTATCGCCGGTCCATGTTCGAGATCGCTATCCCCTATTATGAAAAGGTGATTCGGGCGAACCCGAAGCATTACCAAGGTCACTACTGGCTGGCAATGTGTTTTTGGAAATTGCAGCGATATCATGCTGCCATCAACACCCTGGAAGAGGTCATTCAATTTTTGCCGACTTTTAAAGATGCCCTTAATTTAATGGGAGAGTGCTACGAGCAAATAGGGGAAGCGGCGAAGGCGGAGCGTTGTTATCTCAAAGCGATCAGTACCGATCCCGACGGAATTGTTATTCATGGAGGTGTTTTAGACAGCGGGGCCCAAGAGAAGAGGGAGGAGAGACTAAAGCATTAGACGAGGGGTCTCGAGAAGCCTCCGGTCGGGGAAAGGAGGAAGGTTTGGAACAGAAGATAGAGAGAGAATGGAAGTCGATCAAGTGTCCCGGAAGGGGAGAGAAGACGACCGTCATGGTAGAATGGGACATTGTTTCACAGAAAGGTCGAATCCTTAAGAGAAGTTTACGGCAGATCGATTGTCACCACCCTCAGTTGACCGAATTTGGAAGAGAAGATTGTAAATGGGGATGTGAGCCCGTCATTGGAAAGAAAGAAAAGTAGGGCAGCCGAACATCAGGATTCTTTTTTTTCCGACTTCTTCTTCTCAGAAACGAATTTCTCTTCATCCATGATCCGGGGTGAGATGCCTTGAAATCCTCCCAGGGTTGCATCAGGAGGAAGCAGGATCCAGGCAATTCCTAATTCTTTATCAACCTTGACGATCTTGTCACCCGGCTGCAGTTTTTTCATGGGTAAATAATAACGAATTTTGCGAATGATATCATCCCCGACCGTTCATCCCCCCGCGAAGCGAGAACAATTGCCCACAGAACAGAGCTATTCTTTCGGTATCTCAAAAATGTAAATGAAAGCGACATATTGTTCAAAATCAGATCATCTCTTTCCTACCATTACAATTGAATTACTCAATAAAATCAAGTACTGATAAGCGGATTATTTCTGGCACAAAAAATGCTGCTTACCCTATGCATGTTTAACCATAGGTATGCGCTAAATCCATTGTGAACAGCTCAAATGGTATATCATTCTGTAATGTCTCTGATCATTGCTGTTCTCCTGCTCGCCGAGGTTACACTCCCCATCACTTTGATATTAATCCTGGGATTCTTTGCATGGCGTCTCATTCGACAAAAATGGATCAATAGAATTTTTACAAGACTTGTTTACGAGAAAAACGCATTTGCAAGGGAATTCCATGAACAGGTGGGCCGCCCGGCTGAAGAAAAAGGGAATAAGGTTGCAAAACCACTTGCTTATCTTGCGCTTATTTTATGTATTGCCGTTATTTTTAAGACGGTGTGGCCGTACGTCTTTTATCATGGTGACACGGCTGGCGTATTTTTCAAGGAGGACCTTCCTTGGATGTTTTTATCCATCGGATTAATTTTTCTCGGGTTCGGGGTCTCGGCATCTATCATCTCATCGTTGTTTTTCATAAGGGAGACGAAAAAATTCGAAGTTTACAATCGGAGCCTTGAAGTTTATCTGTTGAGTAAATACCTCGAGAACATCTCATACATAACCCTCGGAATGGCCCTAATCGTAGGGACTGTTTGCCTATGGTTCTTCTCCCTGGGGAGGCTGTTACCCATTTTCCGTTAATTTGAGAGCGAATCTGCGTCCCTTGTCGACCTAAAAGTCAACTTTGAGGGAATGTTAACGACCTTGAGGACCTTACTCACAAGTTTTAAAGATTAATTTCAAACCTGGTGCATCACCTCCTTTCTCATATCCCTGGCGAGTTTTACGATTCCGTACATGTGGTTCAAGGGAAGACGATTTACTAAAATATTCCTGACCCTGTTCTTAACGGGAACAATCTTTTCTTACTTTGTGTCTTTTTTGATTCAGAAATTTATCACTTCTGAGCTGGCCTGGATATTCGTTGCCGTGTGGACCTTTTCTGCGCTAGTTACCTATATGGTCTTCCACTTAATCAATACTATTTCGATGAATCAAGTGAATATCTGCAAACATTGCCGGACAGAAAATGGCATCTGTTCAAACTACTGCTGTGAATGCGGCAAGAAGCTTATTCTGCATGTAAAGGCATAAAGGAAAAATCGGAAAGGTTCGGAAAATTTCCGGGTTGGGTACAAGGGGTTCGGACCGCTGCTCCAGGATTTTAGCGCAAGGATGTGCTTTCTTAAGCTGTCAGGGGAGAATCTGAAAATAACTTTGGCAGTGGGAGAAAGGCAACCTGAAGGGGATGAAAAACCGAAGACGGATTCGGAGCGCCTGTCCGAATCCGTCCGCCATGATCCGTTTCAATATATTATTCCGTTTTATTCGGGTTTTTTCTCCCCCGAACCTGCCGCTTCTTCCTTGCCCACCTCCAATTTTGATTTGATCTCACTGATGAAATAGACGAGAACACCGAGACCGATCAAAACCAACAGAATGGGGACGACTGCCATCAGCCCCTTGATGAACATGCCCCACCAGGCGATCAATAAGACCAGCCCGATGATGATCACCACAACTCCAATAATGATCCCCAGTATATTCGACACCATCATCACCCCCTTTGAATAGTTCTTATTGATAGTGATAACTATCAAATCAATGAGTAGAAGTCAAGGCCAATTTTAATCAACGTTAAGGCTCTCCTCTTTCGTGATCGATGGATGATGTCCCCCACAACTCCCCTCTCCCCTTGGGGGAGAGGGACAGGGTGAGGGGAATATCAGGTAATGTCAATTGTTTTGTGTCAGCAAAAGAAATGGGGTAGCTGTTCCTTGTTTAAGATTCTCGTAAGTAAAGACTGAATACAGAATTCGTTCCATACTGGTTCGATCACTGAAGGTCCCCATGGGTCGGCTTCTTCTTCGAACCTCCCGGAATCGT
>DBZJ01000073.1 GCA_002311635.1 Syntrophaceae bacterium UBA1163 | reverse complement strand
TACTTAATGCGTTTGTATTAGTAAATGAATTTTGAAAAAGTAGGAATAGATAAAGCAAGCTTGATAAGAAAAGTGTCAAGAATAAGGTTTTTCGACAGTCTCTCCTGAAGTCCTCAACCCAGCATTTTGTCAAATTATACACGATTTGAATTGGTAATCCTCGGTCCTCGTCTCGATCAATCCCAATCTCCTTCCTTACCTTCTAAGCACCACACTTCACGCAACTTACAATTTGTTTTTTTGACTCAAGACAAAAAGAGAGGTATAAAATGAGCGGGGAAATTACCCAAAATCTTAATCTAAAAAGAAAGGGCAAATCATAATGCCAACTGAACTGGATGTCTTTCTCCAACCCCGTCGCGTAGCCGTAATAGGAGCTACAGAGAGGCTTGGATCGTGGGGGTCGTTTATCATGGAAGGCTTGCTTTCTTTTCCTTACCCGGGAAAGGTCTATCCCGTGAATCAGCATTCCTCAACGGTTTATGGTATCCGGGCATATCCGGATGTGAAGTCGATCTCCGATTCCGTTGAACTGGCTGTGCTCACAATTCCAGAGGCTTCGGTGGAACGGGTGGTTCAAGACTGCTGCAAAAAAAACGTCAAAGGGATCACCATCATCACGGCCGGGTTTGGGGAAGCCGTAGAAGGGGGGCGAGCCCGGGAGGAGGCCATCGCGAAGCTGGCTCGAGCCCATGGGGTAAGGATCATAGGTCCCAACGTAAGTGGCACGTTTAACTTGCATGCTGGCTTCAATGCCTCTCCCCTCCAACATCTCCTTGCCACGCCCTTGGCGGGAGTCTCCCAAGGAGGATACGCGTTTGGCGACCTTCTGGCTTCGGGGTGTGGCCGCAGGATGGGGGTTGGGAAATTCATCCATACCGGAAACGAATGTGATCTTCAAGTGACCGACTTCTTGGATTACTTCGGGAAAGACCCTCAGGTGCGGGGGATTGTGATGTATGTGGAGACTCTGCGGGATGGAAGGCGCTTCCTCGATGTGGCCCGTCGTGTAGGCCGGGATAAACCCATCATCCTCCATAAGGCTGGGCGCACATCGGGTGGTATCCGGGCCGCACGAAGCCACACGGGTGCCATGACGGGTTCAAAAGAGATGTATAGTGCAGCCCTCCTACAGGCCAATGTCATTCTTTCTCCGTCCATGGAGCTTCTTCTGCCTTTAGGGCATGCTTTAATCGAGCGCCCCCCTATGAGGGGGAAGCGCGTGGCCATCGTAACGATGGGAGGGTCGTGGGGCGTAGCCCTCTCGGATCGCTTAGAAGAAGAGGGGTTGATCGTGCCAGAGTTGAGCTCATCCACTCAAGCAAGCTTGAGGTCCTTGGGGATGCCTCTGCGAGCGTCCGCGTCCAATCCCGTGGACATCGGAGCAGCCGGGGTTATGGCTCTTTCAGCGGAAAGGATCATCGAGATAGGGCGGGTGATCGTTGCTTCGGGCGAAGTGGATGCCCTGATTCTCCATGGGCTAGGCCGAGTAGGTTTTGTTCGTAATGAAACTCCCGACAGAAGGAAAATTTCGCTAGAGCTGGAAAAACAGATCATGCGGGGTTACGACGGGCTTCAGCAAGAATTCCACAAGCCGGTTATCCTGGGATCCCATCACTCATCTTTGGATAGCCAAACAATCTCTGACCTCCAGGGCGAAGGGCTTCGCGTCCTTAATCGCCTGGACGAGATCGCCCAGATCCTTTTCCGGATGTATGAGTACTGGAGGAAAATACCGGAAGGAGAATAGGTGGGCGTCCTGTCAAAGTGATAACTATTGACGGCGAGACAGTGATTACCTGGTCTTTCAATTTCACAGAGGCAGCAAGGCAGGATTTTACCTTTTAGCATTCGTATGTTAAAGATATATTTGGCCAAATTAAGAGCATTCTCGGCGGCTTACAAAATAATGAAGGAGAACAAGATGTTTTCAACAACTCGTTTCATCGTTAAAAAAATTCCATATCAGGCAATGGTTCCCGCTGCTATGGTTATTGCTCTGACTTTATTTCCGCTGTTGGCCTCAGCAGACGAGGACTCCTGCCGTGAAACGGGTATTTACATTGGGAATCAGACCACGCTTGATTTGTGGTATACGCGGAATGGCGGACCTTGCACCATATGGAGGCACGGTCACCTCCTTACTATGAAACCGGAAGATACACTCATCATATACAGCGATATAGCCTGCAAAAAAGAATATTGTTCCGATAATCCAACCTATGATGTTTACAAGTCTTTTGATACGAATCAAAATTGTCGGGTGAGAATCCTTCCTGATTGCGCCCTTTCAGACATGTGATGTTCTTAAAAGGAAGTATATGTGTATGAATTTATATGATAGAGGGTAGAACTCTCATGCTTCCTCAGCCAGTCGCCTGTCGCCCAGCAAGCCTGCATTTTCTAACGAAGAAAGGGTCATCTTTTCATCATCACCATTGTGACACTGTCTCTGGGCGGAGAAGAAAAGCGTGAGCAGACCATGCGCTATGCCCTGAAAGGAGGAAAGGGACTATGAGGAATAAGTTGATGGATAGAAGAGATTTCGTGAAATCAACCCTTGCCGGGCT
Source organism: Syntrophaceae bacterium UBA1163 (assembly GCA_002311635.1). Classification (GTDB taxonomy): domain Bacteria; phylum Desulfobacterota; class BSN033; order BSN033; family UBA1163; genus UBA1163. Next base: position 2,864 of record DBZJ01000073.1, on the reverse strand, counting down.
CGGCGGATTATTTTTTCTTCCCAAGATTGATAGGAAATGGGGGTTAAGGATTGTCGAAGCAAAAGGGAAGGAGAAGAAAATTGTTTACCGAACCCTTGGCAAGACGGGGATCAAGGTTCCAGTGATCAGCATGGGAACGAATCATCTCGATAATCCGAACCTTGTCCGGGCGGCGCTCGATTCCGGTATTGTGATGATTGACACTGCTCAAGCGTACCAAAGAGGCCAAGATGAAGGGATGATTGGAGAGGTGCTCAAGGGACGTCCCAGGGATTCTTATGTCATCGCCACCAAAGCGCGCCTTCCAAACAATCAAACGACCGGTCTTTATACAGGAGAGGCAACCGAAGGAGCTTTTCTAAATAAAGTGGACAGCAGCCTCAAAAATTTAGGCCTCGACTATGTAGACATTTATTACCATCATAATGTGTGGAAAAGAGAGTCGGCCCTGTACGAACCGATTTTGAAGGCATTGGAGAAGGTGAAGAAGGCTGGGAAAGCCCGTTTTGTGGGGATCACCACGCACATGAATGAGCCGGAAGTCATTCGCGCAGCCGTGGATTCGAAATTCTATGATGTGATTTTGGCAGCCTATAATTTTCAACAGAAACATTACGCTGAGATGAGGAACGCTATTGCCAGCGCAGCGCAGGCCGGCGTTGGAATTGTCGGAATGAAAGCCATTCGAGGCGGCTCCGGGCAGATCCCATTTGTGAAGAATGCCGCCGCAGCCTTGAAATGGGTTCTTCAGGATCCAAACGTGGGAACCATCGTCCCTGGATTCACGACCTTTGATGAGATGAATATGGACCTTGCTGTGATGGAAGATCCCACCCTTTCAGACTCTGAAAAGAATGACCTGCGAAAAGAGGCTTCGCTTCCCGGGCTGTACTGCCAGGGCTGCAGGACATGTTTGGGACACTGTCCAGAGCACCTACCTATCCCTGATCTCATGCGCGCCTATATGTATGCTCATGGTTATCGTAATCTCACCCATGCTCAAGATCTCGTGCTGTCCCTGAATTTACCCACCAGGGTCTGTGAGGATTGCTCTCAGTGCCGGGTGAGATGCTCGGTTGGGTTTAACGTCTCTGGTAAGATTCGAGATGTAGTACGTTTAAGAGATATTCTGCCGGTGTTCATTGGATAATAAATCCCTTCCGGTCTCCCTTTGGTAAAGGGGAGGGAGCAATTTGTTCCCCCTTTCGTAACGAGGGATTTGAGTTTTCGAAAAGGTCGTGATTCGGTATTCAAATATTCAGTTGGAACCGATACGAGCTTTCACTCGGTAATGTTCAATTCCTTAGGCATCGGGTAGCTGAAGATTCGTAGGTAAGCACCGGTGGTCGATTTCCCTTGACCTATTTATTCCCTTTTTTGTATATTCAAGCCATCCTAAACCAAGTCCTTATCATTTTACCAAAATTTGAATGTGGAGGGCTGTTTTGATCTTCCGCGGCAGGTGGTAAATTGGACTTTGAATCCGTTGAGAAAGTGATATGAAGTTAAAATCAAAAGTGATCATTGTGATGCCTGCCTACAATGCAGCCACCACATTGGAAAAAACGGTTAAAGATATTCCCGAAGGCTTTGCGGACGAGATCATTCTTGTTGATGATTCAAGCCAGGATGAAACGGTTGCGATTGCGCGAAGATTGGGTTTAACCGTAATCATTCACAATGAGAATAAAGGTTATGGTGCAAATCAAAAGACCTGCTATGATGAGGCGCTTAGACGTGATGCAGATATCATTATTATGATTCACCCCGACTATCAATATGCCAGTTCCCTGGTTCCTCTTTTTGGCGAACTCATTGAAAAAGGTATTTGTGACATCGTATTAGGCTCCCGTGTGAGAACCCGCAAAGAATGCCTTGATTCAGGTATGCCCCTTTATAAATATATTTCAAATAGATTGCTAACCATATTAGAAAACTTGATTACAGGGCAGAACCTCTCAGAGTGGCACACGGGTTATCGAGCATATTCAAGAGAGGTATTGGAAAAGATTCCTTTTCACGAAAATTCAAATGATTTCGTTTTTGACTCTCAATTTCTGATCCAAGCTGTTTATTTTGGGTTTAAAATCGGTGATTTACCCGTGCCATGTCGTTATATGAGTGAAGCATCGGCGATTGGTTTCACTCGTAGCGTTGTCTATGGGATTGGTACAATTAAGGCGGTATTCCAATTTATTTTACAAAAGCTTCATTTGATGAAATTTGGTCTCTTTGAATCTTAAGATGGAAGGAAGATACAGTCCCTGCCTACCGCAGAGAGGTCTATCAGCTTTATCTGCTGCCAGGTAGGCACGAGCCAGGCGAGAGACACTCCAGTCAAATGTCAAAACGTAAAGCTAAGCACAAGGTCATGAATATTTCCAGGCCTCAACTTGAACTCACACCCATAACGCCTCCTAACAAAGCCGGTGGCTGACGGCTCGATGATCGGTAGCCTGTTTGGGACGTTTTTCGTTGGTTAAGTGGGGATGAGTTCTGAATCAAGAGAAAGAGATGATATTTACCTCTATGATTGGAAGGCAAGGAGGAGCCTCTCTGCAGATCTTTCTCTTACCAATGCCGACATTAGATGCCGCAGGCCTTATCCAAAAATCTTGCGATATAATATATTGGCTAAATCTGGATTGATTTTCTCAAGGATTTTGTATTCTCCCAGTGCCGAACTCTTATTCCCAATCATCAAGTAAGCCAAGCCCAAGTTAAAATGGGCCCGCGCAAATTCTGGCTTGATTCTCAGGGCCTCGGCAAAATGGGCAACGGCCTCCTGGATCTTTCCCTGGCTGCCAAGAGCAACTCCAAGGTTGTTGTGTGCCTCCGCAAAGTCTGGCTTGATTCTCAGGGCC
>DBZJ01000191.1 GCA_002311635.1 Syntrophaceae bacterium UBA1163 | reverse complement strand
TTTCTGGCATAGCTTATAAAGGGTTCAAGGGTTCGAGATTTAAAGAATTTATCATAGCCATTCGTAAAAGGTCTCTCAGAGCTTTTTAAATTCTTCTTGAGGTTCTATATTTTTCTTTTTTCTTCAACACTCCTGTTTTCTTTATCTTTCTTGACCCCCTAGAATCCTTAACCCCTGGAACCCTCAATTAGAGGTTGGTCAGGTGCCGTCGCATCTCCATCTCTTCCCGCAGCGAATCATTTTCTTTGAGCTCTTCTAAAGCTTCCCCGATCATCCGAACCATTCTGTCCTTGTCTTCGGGGAGCTTTCCGTGGAGGGGGAGGAGGTTGGAGATATGATCGCTCAAAAATTGAGAGGTGACTTGAAGCTCCTCTAAGAGCAGCTTTGTCTCCTTTAATATCGTTTCTGGCGAAGCCAGTTGGAAACGACCGTCCGTCATGGTCTCATAGAGCGGAGAGTTGGGTTGGGGGACAAAGGTCCGGACGCGGATGAAATGGGGATCGATTTGATTCAACACCTCTGCGGTCCCCCTGGCATGTTGTTCCCATTTTTCTTCGCCGCCAATCCCCAGCAAAACATACAAAGAATACTCAAACCCGGCTTCTTTCGCCTTTCTCCCTGCCTCTACCATCTCTTCCGGAGTCGCCCCTTTTTCAATCCCCTTGAGAAGCTCTCGATCGCCGGTCTCAAGACCCACGTGAAGTCTGGTTAAACCCGCCTGACGGATCTTTATCAGATCCTCTAAAGGTTTTTTGGCGATGGTCTTGGCTCGCGCATAACTGGTCACCCTTTCTACATGCGGAAAGGAGGAAGATAGGGTATTCAAAATTTTGACCAGCATATCGGTCTTCGCCATAAGACTGTTGGAATCTCCTATAAAAATCGTTCTGACCCTATCCCCATACAGATCTCTCGCTGCTTCGATATCTTCGAGGATCTCCTCGAGATCCCTGATTTCGAACTTCATCCCTTTATACATCGAACAGAAAGTGCAGCGGTTCCAAGGACATCCTCGGGTCACCCTGAGAAGAAGGCTGTTTGCTTCGCTGGGCGGTCTAAAAGGTGGGAAATCGTAATCTCTTCTTCTCAATCCAAATCTGCCGATCGTCATAGTGCTACTCCCCTCAACAAATGTCAAATTTCAAGGTTCAAATGTCAAATCAATTTCAAGGCACAAATGTCCAAAACGTTTGGTCTTTGAACTTTGAAATTTGGATTTTGACATTTGAACTTTTTAGAATATTACTGAAACAGGAATTCCTTTTTTCTCAAAACGTTCTTTCAGCTCTCTTCCGGTCATCCGAAAATAATCCTCTTCCAGATACTGATCCAGCTTCGCTTTGCGGTAAATCGCCTTCACCTTATTCGGATAATTCATTCGATCGATCAGGACTTCGTCAATTAACCCATCCAGCATCGCCACCAAAGGTTTGGGATCTAAAGGAAGCATTGGACCGATAAAAGCATAGGTCCCTATCTTTTCTCGACGGAGGGCTCTCAGGGCTTTGACTCGAGAAAGAATTGAAGGAGAACAGGGTTCAAAGATCCTCTTGATCCTCTCGTCATGGGTGGTAATGGAAAAGCCCACTTCAATTCTTTTGAATCGTTTAAATAAATCCATGTCCCTTAGACAAAGTGGAGAACGGGTCAATAGATCCACTGAAAGCTGGGCATCCAGAAGGGCTTCCAAACATTTTCGAGTCAGTTGATACTTCCTCTCCAGAGGCTGGTAGGGATCGGTCACTGTACTGAGGGCAACAACCCCATGCCTTGTCCTTTTTAGCTGTTTTCTCAGCAAATAAGGAGCATTTACCTTCACATCGACGAACTGTCCCCAAGGTTCCAGGTGGCCGGTGAAACGCTTCATGAAACTGGCATAACAGTACCGGCAGCCATGACCGCAACCCACATACGGATTGATACAGTAATCGAAGCCGGGGATGGCGGTCTTGGTCAGAATGGTCTTTGCGAAGATCTCTTTGACTTTCATTGTTCTTATTATAACGGAGAGACAAAAAAACTGAAAGTTCTTCCCACCGGTATGACTGTGCCGTCATCGCGGCATTGAAGGAGGAGCCAGCACTTCGCGCAGGCAGGCCTAAGACTTTTCCGCCCGACCGTTGCCCTCCACCTTGTTTGGAACGGGTTCTTATTATTACGATAAAGTTTCTATGCGGAAGAGAGTGGACCGAGGGCTTACTAGGCGGGGAGGCTGAATAAAGGCGATTGAGAATTCGAATTCCCTTTTGATGGAAGGGACTCATCAGAGTGCGAATAGACTTGTTCAAAGAAACCCAAAATATCAATTTCTCCTCTTTTTGCCTTTTGCCAGAGATCATAAAGGTGATGCGTCGTAATCAAACTCATATGGTGCCGGCTTAAGAAATGGCTCAGCTCTTTGGAGATGTGACTCACCTGGCTCCTCTCAGAAAGTGGAAGGCCGATATGGGTGCAGGCAATGATCAACGACTTCTCATCCTCCTTTTTCTCTTTCTCAAACTGCAGCGCCCGGTTGATCTTGGGATGGTTTCCCTCCACCTCTCCTTGACTCATCAGAATCTGTACCCCAAAAGCGATGCGGGTCTTAGGGATTTTCACAATCCGATCGACGGATTGGTAGTGGATCCCAGTAGATACGTTGAACCCCAAATCCTTGAAGATGGAATGAACGGTATCGATCAATAACAATTCACTTTTCGGCCAGAGCAGTGACTCGATGGTAGAAAAATCCTGATCTCTGATCGCTGTAGATTCCTTCTTCGTTGCCTTGTCGATTTCGGATCGCAAAAAACTCTTCCTTGCGGTTTTCTTCTCAGACTTTCTTTTTTCAATCCTGCTCACCACGAGCATCGCAACAAGACAACCCAGAGGGATGAAAAGTTTCAGTTCTTCGGGAAATTCGAGAGCACTATAAATGGCAAAAACAGCAAGTAAAAGTTGTAACAACCCGAACATCTTCGCCCCTTCAGTTCAAAAATTAAATAAAAACAATAAGTTACCGAATGTTTACTCTGAGCAATTTCCATACCAAATTCAACTATATCAAAAAGAACTATAATTTCAACAGATTAACTTTCCATTGCCTTAATCTTACGTCACTTCAAATATGACAATATTTCACGATTCGAACAAAAAATGTCTATTTTGACAAGAAAAGGCACTAACTTTGGAGTATCGAAAGGGGTTAATTCAGGTCTGTATTTAAAAAGAGGATGGCCTAAAAAGATATTCAATTGTTCGATTTAACATCTTTGCGCCCTTCACCTCTGTTTCGAACAAAGGAACAATCGCCCTCACCTTGTCTTTGAATATCCTCCAAACCTCTTCCATATGCTCATCTTGCATCTGGATTCGGTTGAGGACGAACTCCACAGCGTCCTTTCCGACCTGATCCTTTTGAATAACTCCATTGACCACCACACCACCGACAGGAATCCCAAATTCCTCGAACCAATGGATGAAGCGGGTGATGACAGCAATGGGAAGGCTCTCAGGTAAGGTCACGAAAAAGAAGGCAGTCAGGGCTTCGTCAGTTAACAGGCCCTTGGCATTGGCCATTCTATCCTTGAAGCTTAAGAGGTAATCCAGAAGGGGGTCCTTTTCTTCTTTTTTCGAGAAGGAGAGCATTTCCCTCAGCGATCTGGCCTCCTCTCGGCTCTTCAGCATCTTCTCCACCCAGAGGGAGTAGACCTTCGACATCCCGAGAAGGCGTCTCGCATTGGCTGTGGGCGCCGTATCGAAGACGTAAAAATCATATTCATCCCTGAACATGAGATCCACCATATTTTCAAACATAGCCGACTCTTCGAAGGCAGGATTCATAGTGGCCGATTCGATGAAATCTTCTGCTTTGGTCGTGATATCTGCAAATTTGAGAAACCAGTTGATCTTCTCTCGGATTTCTCGTTTGGACCGTTCGATCGTATCCCGTGTATCGATCTCGAAGGCATAGCATTTTTCTTCGTCGCAGACGACGGCTGCTTTTCCAAAGACATCTTTTTCTAATAGGTTAGAAAGGCTATGGACAGGATTGGTCGATGCTAACAAAGTCTTCTTTCCTCGCTTGGCGGACCACAGAGCTGCTGCCCCTGCCATGACCGTCTTGCCAACACCCCCTTTCCCTCCAAAAAATACATATTTCAAGCGGGGGTGATCCTTCATGAACTTATCCATATCGATTGTGATACGGTTCATGGTCTCCTACCCTTCACCACCTTCCTCTACTATCCAAACATGGCTTTGGCCATCTTTTCAATCATGGCAAGGCCGGTTACATCTCGTTCCATCTCAGGCACAGATGCTAAAATCTGTTTATCAAAAGTGGTGTCAATCACCCTCAGGTAATGTTCCTCCATCGCGAGACGATTTTTTAAATATTCGGGAATATTTTTCCCTTTTAAGTCAGAAGGCAAGACCCGGTTGATGATATAGCCGCTCAAGGGGACATCGAATTTAGCAAAAAGTTCTGCCGCCTTTAAGGTGTCCTTAATGATCATCTCCTCAGCGGTCAAAACAAAAAAGAAGGCCGTCTTTTCCTTATCGGTCAGGATGCTTGAGGATTTGTGGATGCGCTCTTTGATATAAAGAAGTTCTTTCAAGATGGCGTCCTCATCCAATTCTTTTTCCCGCCGCATCACAGCCGCCACCTGATCGTATTCCCTCATCTGTTCTCGGAGACCAGTGATCTTATCAATCCAGGCATCGTAGACGGATGCCATGCTCAAATAGTAAAGGGCATGACCTAATGGCACCAAATCGTAAATGTAGTAGTCGTAGCCTCCTTTGACGACAATATCCACCACCTCATCAAAAATGGCGCTTTCCTCCATGGCGGGCTCTGCCGCAGCAGCCTGAATATAGCTCTCGATCTCTTCCGGAATCTTATTCATTCCATACATATCGAAGATCTTCTGTCTAATCTCTTCCTGATATTCTTTCACACGACGGTCTGCATCGATCTCTTGTGCATAGAGGTTGGGAATGATCTCTGTCGGCCCCTTGCCAAAGATATCCCTTTCGAAGATATCGGTTAACGAGGCCTGCGGATCAACAGAGAAAACCAAAACCTTTTTCCCTTTTTTGGCCAAATAATAGGCCGTAGCAGCGGAGAAAGTAGTCTTTCCCAAACCTCCCTTTCCGCCGAACATGATGTACCGCCGATCCGGATACTTTTCAAATATATCCGCTAATGGAATGTCAATCACCCCTTTCTTCCTTCCCTCTCCCTCAAGAAACTGCTCCCGATGCAAGTATGGAGCAGGCGGTCGGGTGACGAAGCTTTAGAGCGGAAACCTTTTATCGTTTAACTCCAAGGTTCCAAGTCCGTAAAGAGAAACAAGTTTTTGCTAAGTCTATTTCGCGACAACATTTAAGACCCGCATTCTAAAGCTGAGTAACCTGATTGCCTGCTCCAACAAAACTTTTCCTCGATCACCATTACGACACTGTGTCCCAAGGAGGGAGGGGGTATTTTTAGGCCAGCCCATCCGTGAAATCTTTTTCCCTTAGCATTCTCCGTTTCCATGTAGAAATCTGGGGAACGACATAAGGCAATAATCTTAATGAATAGTAAGGCGGTAGAATCGGCACACCCAGCATGTCTCCCATGGTGATGAGGATGAAGAGGTGCTCCATGCTCGCCCTCGTCTTCATAGCAAATCGGTACGAGTCGTGAGCTGCCATCCCATAGACGAACTCCTTGATCGCCTGAAAAAATCCCCTTTTCTTTTTTTCTTCCTCCGTCATAAATCTTTCTCCTTCCAGAAATTTTGTAGCGCCCCAGTAAATGCGGGCGCTCCAGATCCTCCCAATTTTCCGGCTATTACAAACTTGAAACCCAAAACCTGAAACTTCCTAAGCCACGGCTGCGGCAGGTTGAGTTCTTAAAGCCCGATATCGGCTAAACGCCTTGATTCCTTCCACAGCCAGAATGATCGCGGCAATAACCAGGAAGATTCCAACTAAAATCATCAGTATGTTTCCCACCAATGCCTCTCCTTTAACCGCCCCTGAACAAACCTGTTTGAAAAGCCTATAAGAGGTGACGATGAGAGCAGTCGTGGTCGTGAAAAACATAAAAATCATTGGGTAGAAGGTCCACCCATACGGTTTCCCTTGGGACATCAACCACGCTGTCATCAGCATCAGGGCCATCGACGCCATCAACTGGTTAGCCCCTCCAAAAAGGATCCAGAGATATTGCCACCATCCTGTCAAGATCAGGGCCAGCGTGAGAAGGCTGGCAATAATGGTACCGATATGGACATTTTTAAAAATGGGGCTGATATCGCCCAACATTTCAGAAGTGGCCACTCTCATGAATCGAATCACAAGCTGCAGGATGGTAACTGCCAGGACGATTAGCATAACGCTACCATAAGCTCTCCCGAAGGCATCCGGCACTCCCACCGCACCCAAAAATTTCCCGACACCTGATGCAAAGATGTCGATAGGCCCTTTGGCAATGGCGGCCGTATATTCGGAAGACGAAGCGTATATCGTTCCGGCAATGACCAGAGCGAACACGCCAAGCATCATCTCTACAAACATCACTCCGCCTCCCACTGGGCGGGCATCTGTTTCGTACTCTAATTGCCTGGCCGTTCCCGAACTCGAAACAATACTGTGCCAACCGGACACTGCTCCGCAACCGATGGTGACAAACATGATGGGCCAAAGAGGCCCAATCTTGATGTCAAAACTGGTATAAGCTGGGAGTGTGAAATTAGGGTGCAGCACAAAAACTCCAATGATCCCGAGTAAGAGGCCCAAGAAAACAATGTAGGAGGTGACATAGTTAATGGGAAGGGCAAACCTCCAGATGGGTAAAACCGCTGCGAAGTAACAGAAAATGAGTGCGGCGATCGCCCAAACAAGTCGACTATTGGCAATTCCTTCTCCAAGAATATTGTTAGAAGGAGCAACGGATCCAAGCCATATCCCGAACAACGAAATGGCGACTGTGACAACAGTGGCCAGAATAATATCCTTCTTCCAGCGATAGATCATCTGCCCGGCAAGAACTCCACCGATGGTGAAAAAAAGCCAGGCCACGGGAGAACTTTTCTGATCGATGGCTGCATTGACAACGACTGCTCCGAAGGCGCCAGCGATGAGAAGCAGAAAGAAATAGACAAAACAGAGTAGGATGATCCGAGCCCGCGGCGAGATCAATTTGTAGCTCAATCCGCCAAAGGAAGCTCCTTCATTTCGCATGGCCACCACGGCGCTCGAGTAGTCATGAACCCAGCCGATAAAGAACGCACCCAGCAAGAGCCACAGCAACGCGGGAAGCCATCCCCATTGGATAGCAAGAATAGGCCCGATCACAGGGGCTGCGCCGGCGATGGATTTGAATTGATAACCGAAGAGGATGTTCTTACTCGTGGGCATGAATTCCACCCCGTCCATATACATCTTTGCCGGAGTGGTTCTCTTTGGGTCGGATTTGATGATTTTCGCGTCAATGTACTTTGCGTAGTAGCGGTAACCAATGAAAAAAACGAAAAAGCCTATGATGAGAACAACCACTGAATTCATAATGTGAACTCCTCGCGGTCGCCAAATCGAAATTCACTCAAAACAGCCCAGCTGGCATTGGCCGATTTTGACCTTCATCTCGTTCAGGATCTTCCCCATTTCCTTCTTCGAAATTCCAAAATCCTCTGCGATTTTAAAACACACTGCGCAAGGAAGTTTTCCGTCCTTGGTCTTCTCCTTGATCGTTCCTTCTATCTTCGTACGATCCATAATTTCTCCTATCTATTCCCCATGGCCTTATGCCGAATGTCAAACCCCAAAGTCTAGTTAAAGATAACTCTGGATTAATCGAATAATGGAATAACGCCCAAGAGGCAAAATGTTTTTTTCAACGTCATATTTCATTAAACCATTCCTCTTTGTCGTCTGTGGATTTCTAGTTTTTCTTCTCGTTGAAGATATAAATCCCATATTCAAACCCGTCCACCAATGCCAGAAAGGACGCTTTGC
>DBZJ01000225.1 GCA_002311635.1 Syntrophaceae bacterium UBA1163 | reverse complement strand
CTTTTTCGGGGAAAGGTCAAATTCAAATCATGCATAATTGGCGAAAAAGCTGGGTTGTTGAGTACAGGAAGAAGTTGTCAAGAAAAAAGGTCACGACTCTATCCGTTGAAAGAATGATCGGTATAAAAGGGATGGTTGACGAGCACAGGACTTATGGTAGACTAAGTTAAGATAATGAAATAGAACTTTTGAGCCCGTCCACCCCTCGTTTGAGACTGAACTAAGGGATTCCTGAGAAAAACGATGAAACAAAGGACATCGACGTCTTTAGTCAAAAAAATCATGACCGAATTCGCTCGCCTGACCGGAGTGTCACCAGCAAGCAATATGCCACGGCGCTACTTATGGACCGACGCTTTCGCAGTCTGTAACTTTCTCGGCCTCCATGAGGAGACTGGGGGCAAGGAATTCAAGGATCTGGCACTGCAGCTTGTCGATCAGGTGCACAGCGTGCTTGGGCGGCACCGGCACGACGATCACCGGACCGGTTGGATCAGTGGCCTCGATGAAGAGGGCGGCAGACTGCATCCCACCGTAGGAGGGTTGCGGATAGGCAAGCAACTGAAGGAGCGAAGGCCGAGCGATCCTTTTAACGATCGTTTAGAATGGGATCGGGATGGGCAGTACTATCATTATCTGACCAAGTGGATGCATGCCCTCAACCGTGTCACGAAGGTCACTGGTGATTTCGCTTACAACAGATGGGCCATAGAGTTGGCGAGAGCGGCCCATAGCAAGTTCGTCTACACGTCGTCTTCTGGTAGTCAGAAACGTATGTACTGGAAGATGAGCATAGACCTCTCTTACCCCCTCGTGCCATCTATGGGGCTCCATGACCCTCTCGATGGGTTCGTTACCTACAGCCAGCTTCAGACAACAGCCGCCGAGGATCCTGAACAATCAACGGCAAATCTGAGCGCTGAGATTTTGGATATGGCCAATATGTGTGAGGGGAGAAGCTGGGCCACCGATGATCCGCTTGGTATAGGTGGTCTTCTGTCTGATGCCTTCCGAGTGGCGCAGCTGATGGTGAAAGGTTACTTCGCACAGACGGGTCTGTTTGGCGATTTGCTGGACGCCTCTCTGGTGGGCCTCAGAGCGTTCGCTAAGGAAGATCCTTTGAAGCTTTCTGCCAATTACCGTCTTGCCTTTCGGGAACTGGGGCTGTCGATCGGATTGGGAGTGGTGGAGAGGCTGCAAAAACTGGCTGAGCGAAATGAGCACACCTTTGGAAAAGATCATGATCTGAAGGTACGAATGAAAGCCTTGAAACAGTATGAGACTCTCAAAGAGGTTATCAACAGTTTTTGGCTTCAGCCCGAAAACCAAGAGGCTGAAAGCTGGATAGCCCATCGTGACATTAATATGGTAATGCTTGCGACCAGCCTCTCCCCTGATGGATATCTGAGGCTTTAGCCAAACCGCCCCCCTGGGCTATCGTGGTTCTTGCCTTTCTCAGCAGACGAAATCCTTCGTTTTTATGATTACCTTTTCTACAGGCTAAAATTCGACCATTTATTAAACCCTGAGAAAATGTGGCATGTAACCACTTGAAATTATTAGAGTCCTAAATTGAGAATTGACCATTTTAAAAGGGGATATTTAATAAATGAATAGAATATAGATGGCTGCAAGAATTCACAGTTCCAGAAAAGAGCTGATTCTTTAGTGACGGAACATCATCCAAGGTGAACCCTTCTAAAAACATCCTACCATCTAAAGAAAGTCCTATTTAGATTCCTTTTCCACAATTGAATCTAATCTGAGAAAGAAATGATTTTCAATCGAGTGAGCACCCCCTAAATTGTCCTCCTGGTTCTCTGGGGATTATAAGAGGTAGATTTGCTCACTCTTTTTTGGTTGTTCTTATAGGTGACTATCCGGAATAGAGCTAGGAGAAAAAAGGAACTCTCACATGACCCTGATAAATGATTTGAAATGAGTGATCATCGTCGAGGATGAGTTTTCTGGTTCATTTGGGAGGCGTAAAGGAAAATACCTGTCAATTAGATACCAATCTTTACAGACCTGTCGAGACAAGAATTTTCTATTCAAGGACCGTGAAATGCATTCAAGAGGCATCCGCTCTTCGGACAAGACAGATTTTTTATTTGGACAATCTCTTTTAACTGCCTATCATCCATGATGGGAGTTTCCCTTATGCAGTGTCATCATTAAGGATGAATAATTTTGGCGTAAAAATCCGGCTCTTTTGCGATTATTCCTCAGGTTTCTTCAGAACAATGACGTAATAAGTTATGGTATTTGTCCGGGATGTTTTCCCACCTCGAATGTACTCAGCATAACAGTCTATTCTCTTTGAACCCACAGGAATGTGAATCGGTACCCGGAAGTCTCCGGAGGTGACATCTTTCGCATCAACATCAACACAGGATTGTCTGTCACCTGAGAAGTTGAAACAGGCTTTGCGAATCTCCGGTTTAAAGCCTGCATCAAATTTAATAGTTGCCCAATACTTCACATCTGCTGAGGGGTTCCCAGGTAAGGGAATATCCATACTTAGTAATTTGAGTTGGTCTCCAATCGACGGGGTTTCTCCTCCAAGCGAGAACTCCCATCCAGTCGACACAGTGGCATAAGAAGAAATTACTAACAAGACACCTACACTTATGAGAACAGTAGTTAAAAAAGACCTAATATTCATCACCTCTTTTAATTGCTTCTTTTTTACAAAACGTTACCGAATTTCTTCAGAGGGGTCAACAGAATTGACGAAACAAAACCCGACTGGAATAAGTCTATTAATACAAACGTCCTAAAT
>DBZJ01000075.1 GCA_002311635.1 Syntrophaceae bacterium UBA1163 | reverse complement strand
ACACAATTACTGGTAGGAGGAAGGAATGGTTAAGAAGAGGCAATGAAGACTCCACCACAAAGCATCGCTCAACGATAACATCTTGGCCTGAGGATTTCTGGTAGAAATCACGCATCCCAGGTGAATATTTGAAAATCATAGCGTGACTTTTTTGAAGTATCGGAAACAGAAGATAGATAGCAGATATCCGCACTTTTCAAGAATGTTGATTTTACGAAGAGTAAGAGATGATCGACGATAGAGTCTGTTGATCGGCGATTACCCCACACCTCCGGAGAGCACCCCATTTAAGCCTGGGGAAACTTCCGACGATAGACAAACCAGTAGACCAGGCCCACCATGACGGTACCGCCGATGATGTTTCCTAATGTCACCGGGATAAGATTGACAAAAAAGAAATTATGCCAGGTGAGATCAGGGTAGTCCGAAAGGGTTTTCCCCACGAGGGTCCAGAAACCCGGCGGTCCCCAGTATCTAACGGCAAGGCCGGCGGGGATGAAATACATGTTCGCAATGCTGTGCTCAAACCCGGCTGCAACGAAGGCCGTAATGGGCGGGATGATTGACAGGATTTTGTCCGTCGTGGACCGCGCAGAGAAGCAGAGCCATACGGCAATACAGACCAGGGCATTGCACAGGATCCCCAGGGCCACCATATCGATAAAAGGCCTGATACACTTGCTCTGGGCGATGTTGAGGGCATTGAGCCAGATGACCCCATGACCAAATCTGTAGCGGCTGCAGAGAAATATGATTCCAACGGTAGCGATGGATCCCACAAAGTTTCCGATGTAGACGACCGCCCAGTTGCGTAGGAGCTGACGTATGGTCACCTTTCGGCTGACAAAGGCCATGACGATCAGGTTATTCCCCGTGAACAACTCCGCTCCTCCCACAATGACCAGGATGAGGCCTAAAGAGAAGGCAACCCCCATAAGCAATCGAGTCATTCCAAAATAGAGATTTCCTTCAGCACCTGCCGTTACGGTAGTGGCAAACATCGCTCCCATGGCGATGAAAGCTCCAGCCAGAACGGCCAGCCCAAACATGGTCCAGAAATCCATTTTGGCTTTGGTAACCCCGATGTCTTCGCCCGTTCTGCCATTTGGGGGGGTGGAAAAGCATCGATTGTAAACCGAATGTCTTGGTCCATCGTAAAAACCCCTTTTCTCAGAGATTAAAAATCTCCGCTTTGGATTAACCCTTTGAAAACGGGGAAAAGAATGCTGGTTCCAAATCAAAATAAAACAGAATTCCTTTAATTGAGCGACTATCTGGTTTCTCATTTGACTTCTCTCGTAAATCAGCCAAACGATTCTCACCGTCCTCCTCTTTTTCAAATCCTAAAACGCCTAGAAGATAAAACCCTTTCTGAAGCACAATAACCTTTCCCTGATAGGGGTCTTCTCTCTTCAACGCCCTCGTTTCAAATTCAATGATACTTACTCAAGGAGTTTCTCACTTCCTGTATTCGTGTAATTCTTAACACGCCGATTGGCAAAACACCAGAGCAAGGGATTTATCATCCCGAGTACCTCATGTTTCGCGCTCCACTTTTCTGTCATCACTGCCTCCTTATACGCTTTTTGACAGATAAATCGAACATTGCTTGCCACTGTACCTGCACTTTTTCCAAACTGAAAATATCGAGTTGAAATCTGCATTGGAAGGGAAGAGGGGCGTTTTATTGAGTTCAGGAAGGAAGAGTTGAAAAAGGGGGTGTTTGCTTCACCTACAAAGGGTGAGGATTGGTCTGGCTCAATCGTTGACGATTTGCCTCAGAAAGAAAGCGTGATTGCTAATCACCAATACTGATTTTTGCATCATAAGGGGCGGGACGGCCTTCTTCCCTCTCCAACAAATCTTTTAAACTTAAAAGGAACGTAGCCCACTTGGTGCTGCAATGGCGCATCAATTCACTGGGTGTTTTCCAGTTGGCGTGGGTGAATAGGACGAAAGTCTCATCCTTCTTAGCCTTCAATTCAAAGGTTAAGTCTGTGCCCACCCATTCCCTAGGTCCCTTCACGCATTTCCATTTCACTACTTTGTTGGGCTTTGACTCCACAACTCTCATGTCGGCGAACAGGAAATCAATAATTCCGCCCTTCTTGGGGTTTCCTTTAGTACCCACGACCCACCAATGAGAAAGCCCATCAATAGTAGATAGGGCCTTAAAAATCTTTTGGGGTGTGGATTTAATGCCAACTCTGTGAAGAATATCTGGCATAATTTCACCCTCCTTCTTTTAAATTTGCTCAATCAAAAGATATTCATTAGAAAGTCAAACTTCAAGGACTCCACAGAAGGCAACGGAACTTTCAGAGGGTAATAATCACCTATCGATTACCGATTGAAATCGAGTATGCTTTGTTAAATTGTCCCCCCGTGGATTACAGGAAGGAAGAGTTGAGAAAGGGGTTGTTTAGTTCACCTACTACTCTGTAATGCGGGGACGATGTGAGAGTCGATGATTACCGATTGAAATAAACAAAAAAGGCAAGGCCAATTTGGCCCTGCCTTTTTCCTCCTCTAAGTAAATATAGATTTTATTCCTATTGCCGCTGAGACTGTTGGATGAGATCCCGGTTTAGCGCCCCACTCGCTCTTAAAAAGTATGAGTATCGAGAGTCGAGGTGGCAAGGTGATTCGTTTTGGGTAAGAATGGCAAACGCAACAACGGGTGTCACGAGAAAAAGGGTTTAAATATCTTTCTGGCAATCAACTGTTCTTTCGGGTCTATCCAGAAAGATGTGCCAAAAATGCCCAACCAATAATAATTTCCTTTGAGAGAAAGGGATGGAAGGTTGGTGGCCAGCCATCCCTTCCCGAATCTGTCTCCATTTGTTTCTGATCACTTACCGCCGGTACATCTGGGATTCCCTGTCTCCTTGACCGGAACAGCCACTTTATCCGATGGGATCATCACAGGGTTATCCGGAAAAGGGAATGGAAAGATCCTTGATTTGGCCTCGATTTCACCGACGGGACCGGGCATCACAATTTGATGGTCGCAGGCTCGCATGATCTGCTTTCCGACCAAACCGGCATATTCCATTCCCTCAAAAGCCTTAATGACTGCTTCGGCATCAGAGGATTTGGCCTTCTTGATCGCTGCAAAAAGAAACATCGCACCGTTGTAAGGATACCCAAGGTTCGAAGCCGGATAGGGGTGGTTTGTGTCTTTGAACTTTTTGTGCCATCGTTCTACGAACGCTTTGTTTTGCGGAGTATTGATCGTCGGCAGGTAGGTGCTGTTCACAAAACTTCCTACCGCCGCTTGGCCAGTTTGAGGAAGCTGCACGTCGTCATCCAGGAAGTAAGTGGCGTAGCGAACCGGAAGCTTGATCCCCATCTGAGCCCCCTGCACAATCAGGTTCGCCAAGTCTGCACCGTAGTTTCCCGTGAAAATGATCTCTGCTCCGCTGGCCAGGATCTTAGAAATGTAAGGGGCAAAATCCTTTTGGCCTATTGGAGCATAATCTTCTCCCACGATTTTCGCGTCTGGAATCTCATTGGTGATCATCTTTTTGAAATCATCCGCCACGGCATGGCCAAAGGCGTAGTCCTGGTTCATCAGGTAAAATTTTCGCCAAGGCCTGGTCTTGAAAAATTCTGCGTAAGCGCGAGCGCGGTTGCCGGTAGTGAAGCAAGTGCGGAACATATATCTGGTAAAGTTTTTTCCTGTTAGGTAGTCCGCTTCTGCTCCCAAATCTAAGTAGATCACTTTATTCTTCTCTGCCACATCCATCAACGCCTGCGCCACAGCTGAAGAGGTATTGTGCAAGATAAATTGCGCCTTGTCTTCCATAATAGCCCTGATCGCCTTTCGCGCAGCCACGTCCGGTTTCATCTGGGTATCTTCGGATATGAGCTTAATCTGCTTCCCAAGAAGCCCCCCGGCCGCGTTGGTCTCATCAACGGCAAATTGCACTCCCCAGACCGTGCGGTCCCCAACATCTTTCATGGTCCCAGAGATTGGATCCAGGACGACGATGTTCACCGTATCAGCAGCCAAAGCCTCACCAGCAATAAAGATCGTGACCAAAAAAATAAGGACTATCAAGCCTTTCCATTTTAGAAACATCATTTTCTGATCTCCTTTCCTTCTTGTCTCGAAGAAGGGCTGTCTTAGCAGCCTCCCTCGAAAAAGTGAATCAAAAGTATTGCATCTTGACCCCCGCTCTTTTCGTCTCGCTCAACGAAACGGCTGTTCCTATGAAAACCCTTGATTCCACCTCCTCTCTTTGGTGTAGGCGCCGCGATTCAGCACATGCGTATAGATCATGGTTGAAGTTGGATGAATTAACAATATAAAGGAGGGAGTTTTATGTCAAGAAAAAGTAGCACCAATGATTACCGATTCAAATCAAGCATGTTTTGCAAAAATAGCGACTTGTGGATTTCAGGAAGAAGTTTTTGGGAATCAGATATTCATGGCGAGATGATTTTCGATCAATTGATCACTTCTTGAGAACTTCTATTACCTCGATCTGACTGAAAAGCCATTTTTTTTCGATTTTCCTCAGGAGGCATTCAAGCTCCCGTGTTTCATCCGTCCGTTCTCCAGCCGTGGATCGACCTGTGAGTCTGGCAGTCAAGGTGACTTTTGCTACCTCCTTCTCAGGGAAGACGACTTGAAGGTCATAAAATTTTAGATCGAGCTGAGAGACTTGAGAACGGGCGCTCCCTGCATAGGTGGATATTTCCTCACGTGTATAGCTTCCAGAGAGAGGTTGATCAGGCACTTTTAGCTCGCAATGCGCATCAAATAAGCTGCCGATATCTTTCATTCTCCGTAACATGGTTATGGCGTTTTCTTCCGTAGACTTTGAGACCCATCCTGATAGGAGACGGAACTGCTTTTTTACTCGCTTTTCCTCACTCGGAAAAACAGTGATCGCAATCACGATCCCGAGGATCACCATCAGTGCGGCGATGCAGAGATATTTTACTTTTACCATAATGGCACCCCCATGATACGGCTCTTTGAAGCTTGCCCAAAATGATGGTCATCAATCGGCATGCTCCGATTGTCCCCGACCACATAGATGCAATCCTTGTCAACCTGGCGAGGGGAAAGATTCCAGGCACTGGGGTAGCGGACATACGGTTCCTCTATCCCCCTGCCGTCAATAAAAAGTTTTCCATTACGAAGTTCAACCTTTTCGCCTTCGAGAGCGATCACACGTTTTAGAAGCATCACTTTGCTCCCGGCAAACCGTATTGCCACGACATCATGCCTTTTAGGTTCTGAAAAAAGATAACGCAACCTCCAGCAGAAATTTATCCCCCCGTTGTGATAGGTCGGCTCCATACTGATTCCCCGAATGGAGAAAGGAATGCAGAGATAACCGAAAAAAAGATAGGCTGAGAGTGCAACCGAGGAAACCCTGATCAGGAACTTTGATGTGATAGAGGGAAAAAAGAATTGTCGGATCTTGTGATGGACATCCATCCTATTCGAGCCTTCCTATCTCGTACGTTCGGATAGTGATCCTGCCTGATCCAAGTTAAGGACGAATTTATCTTCGCTCGTTTTAGATGTAGTATAGCGTAAAGTTCATCCGCCTGCAAAACAGACTACAGGTAGAAAATAGTAGGACATGGATGCTTGGTTTGTTTCGAATTGGAGAGATGGGAAAAGAGGTTTTCAGGAAGTCGCGCCTGTTGTTTCCCTGACAGTTTCTCCGAACTCCTTTCTACTTATTTCTAACGCGTTATGAATGGCCTCCATTAACGCTTCCGGTTGATAGGGCTTCATGATGTAACCAGAAGCGCCTAACTTGTAAGCCCTCTCTTCTCCCCCTGGGATCCCCGTCAGGAAAATGATGGGTATACGGTGGGTAGCCGCTGATTGTTTCAATCGCTCTGCGACAACGAATCCACCCCCTCCGGGTATCATAATATCGAGGAGGATCAGATCTGGATTCTCCTGGTTGGCGATCGCAAATGCCTGAACACTGTCAGAGGCGAATACAACGTTGTATCCGTTGGCTTTTAGCCGAAGGTTCAAAGCCCTGGCCATATCTTCTTCATCATCGACCACGAGAATCTTGTCTTTCGCCATCTTGTTTTATCTTCTATCCTTCTATCTATAAGTCTCTTAACTATTCTTTATCAAAATCATCCTCAATAAAGAGGTCATCTGTCTTCAAAAAGACCTTCCCATCCTCTTCATCAGTTCGAACGAATGCGTCCCTCGCCAATTCTTCCGTCCACTGATCAAAGTTCCTCAATCCCTCTCCTCCTTCATTGTTACGGAATCCATAGCTATTGTAGGAGCAATTTCTTTGCCAATCCGATTAAATTTGAGGGGATGGGAATAAGTTATTGAAATATCAATCAAATTGTGTAGGGGACGATGGTTTTTTCGCTTCAATAAGATGACATCAATTGTCACTTAAACAGCATTTATCGCCTTTCATCGAACCTGTTTTTTTCAGGAACGTCTCCAAGCTCCGCGTCATCTATCTGTAAATTTGAAACGTCAATGGAATTGATGGTTGACTTTGAGAGATTTATGATAGAATGAAATGGAGGTCATTCAAATGAATTGCATTTTACTCATCACTGGAGCGACTCTCGCGCTCCAGCCAAAGATCGGGAGGTAACCCAGCTCACATGCACAGCAAAAAATCTTCTCAATCCACCGGCTCTGATGGCAATGGGCTTGAACCGGAAGTGGGGGCCGGCGAGGCTGTCGAGGAATCCGGGGCAGGAGCGAAGCGAATCTTAATCCGGATTCCAGCCCGCCACAATCCCCGGCTCCAGCAGATCATAGATCGTATCAATGGAGACGATGAACTTTATACCCTCTGGCAAGTGATGAATGTCAATGCCGTTCAGCGGCTGGGCATGAGCGACCACGGCCCTGTCCATTTCCAGATTGTCGCTAACATTGCGCTCAGACTTCTCAGGCTACTGGTCGAGCATAACGTCCAGCCCAGCGTCTCCACCGACCACCATCTTCCCGTCGAAGACGCTGAGGTGATCGTAGCCATGGCCTCGCTCTTTCATGATTTGGGAATGTCGATCCACCGGGCCGATCACGAACTCTACAGCCTCTTTCTGGCTGCCCCCAAGATGAAAAAGTTGCTGGATGGCATATACGACATTCCCACCCGTACCATCATCATTTCGGAAATCCTCCACGCCATCATCTCTCACCGGGCTGACGGCGGGCCGTTGACCCTCGAGGCCGGTATCGTACGAGTCGCGGATGCGTTGGACATGGCTGAAGGCCGCTCCCGAATCCCGTTCCAGGCGGGAATGGTCAATATTCACTCGGTCTCTGCCTCCGCCATCGAAAAAATTAAGATTGAGAAAGGTGAGCTGAAACCCATCCGGATTGCGATACTCATGAACAACTCGGCGGGGATTTTTCAGATCGACGAATTGCTCAAGAATAAATTGGAGGGCTCGGGGTTAGAGCCCTATGTTGAGGTTGAGGCAACGATCGAAGGAGAGACGGAGAAGAAGCTCATCCACAAGTTTCATATCTAACAGTCCGAGTTCAACCGAACCACACTCGCCTCGAAGCCGAGAGGTTCTTAGAGATAGTGTCGACTTAAAGTCGACTTCATACATTCTCGCTCTTTTGCATGTCAGCCCTCGGGAATGTAAGCGCAAATCGGGTGGGTGGCCTTAGGAGCCCAATTTTTTGCAGAGTTCCGCCACACGCCTTCCCAATTTCCGAGCATTTTCGCTTGTTCTTTCATCCGGAGCACCCACACAGGCCACGCCGTAATGACCCGTCGCCTCCATGGGGTCTCCCACTACGATCATGCCATAGATGAGTAAACATTGAACGATGGACATCATGGTGGTCTCCTTCCCACCGGATGGATCTCCCGAAGTGGCAAAGGCGGCCCCCACCTTATTTTCCATCTTCCTGCGGACGACCACATATTCATCAAAGACGCGCTTCAAATCCCAAGCCATGGCCCCGAAGTAGACCGGCGAGCCTGCGATGACACCAGCAGAATCAACAAAATCATCCTTATTCACTTCTTGAGTTGATTTTAATAGGGCTTTGGCACCCGAAACGGCTTCGACCCCCTCTGCGATTCGCTCCGCCACCTTTCGTGTGTTCCCTCCTTTAGAGTGATAAAGTATCAAAATCTGCATAGGCTTCCTCCTTCAAATGGATTTTTTTATTTAAACTTATCCTCAACGATGCATAAGAAACGCAGACCGATCTCTTATTTTCTTTTCAGGATGGGATCAGAATAATAGGCAGTAACCATTTCATTGCTGTGATCTGTATCCGTCTGAATCCCGATGGCCAGGACCCCATCTGACTCTGTACCAAAAGCGGATTTGTAATCTTTACGAACATTCCTTTCCTCATAGACCCATTGTCCTGCTTTTCCCTCTCCGGACTCCAGCACGAAAACCTTGCAATATTTCTCTCCCGGATGATCAAAGATGCGACCTTTGGGTAGATGGCTCGTCCAGATATATTCGATTTTAGGTCCCGAGGGTTCCATTCCTTCCATGATCTTGAAACCCTTTTCTTTTCCAAAGACAACTATCACCCGAGCTGCCGCATCAAATCGCTCTTTTCTTGTTTCAATGGCTGAATGAACCACATTGGAAATCTTCCATCTCCAGGAGAGGACACGGAAGTCTTTCTCTTTTTCTCCTACTTCCTTAAAAAGAGAGGATCGGCTACCCAGGCTCTCGGCTTTGATGATCCCTTTTCCAGCCTTCGAATATTGAGTTGGAGGCACAGAAAAGTAGGAGACCATCCACCAGCCCTTGACCGGTGTCTTATCCTCCTCGGGTTCCTTCGGGTTGAAGTCGCCAAAGGGAAGTTGGGCAAGAACAAGAATGAGACTAAGGGAAATCAACGAGTATTTCATTTTCTGAAAAACTCTTTCTTCTAAAACCAATTATACATCATAATTTAATGAATGTATTGAAAAATAAGGAATGACTCCCCATTGAGATTATGTCGAAATCCTCTTGGTCACTGCGAGCAACCGGAGGGCGGGTGAAGAGTGCGTAAGATTGCTTCGGTCGTTTTACTCCCTCGCAATGACGCTAGCCGAGGGAGGAGCGATGCCTGGTTGCTGAAGGCAGGGATGGGAATGAGAAAATCCTCCTTGAATTCGATACCGTTGATAATTAACTTTAACTCAAATATTAGGAAGGAGGGCAAAATATGATCAAAGACGACAGAAATTACCACCAGCGGCTACAGGAGTTTTGTGATTGTTATTTGGAGACCGACCCTAAAAAGGAACTGGAGAAGGCTGCCAAAGGGATTTCAGGCGATCCCGGCGGCAACCTGGACGAATTAGCCCTTAAGTTTCTTGGGCTTGGGATCTTTTACGGGGCTGCTGAGAAAGCCAAAAAGATTTCCATTGAGCGGTCAAAGGAGGGAGAGGTCCTATTCTCAGTCGAATCGAGAGGAAAATATCAGCTCCCCCCGCCTGGGGTAAACGTGGCCGACCAAATCATCTCTATTGCCCGAGCCATCACCCATATTGATGACGCCAAAGGCAAGGAGCCGGTGTCCTTTGGCTTGAGAAACGATCGCATCGACCTTACCTTTCAATTCGACCGGAAGAAAAGCGGAGAGGTTTTTTCGATCCTGTTTCCTAAACTGTAAGAGACCCGGTTTTTAGAGCGGGCTCACTCGCAGAAGCGTTCAATAGCCCCTGCACAACGGTGTGAAGGTGTGTCCTTAATCAAAACAGATCTACCATAAAGTTTGTTCTGTAACATCCTGGTATTGGCTTCGCCTCAAATGGTTTACTATTTACAGGGATAGGTATAATTTTGTTTAGCCTCGGTATCGATTATACTAATACAAACGCATTAAATATTATTACATTTCATTGAATTGCCCCTCACCCTCCCCTCTCCCCGCTGGGGAGAGGGATGGGGTGAGGGGGCCTCCGTGTCAAAGTATTTAATGCGTTTGTATTAATTCAACGATGGAAAAGATTAAATTGGGCATTAGCACCTGTTTGCTTGGCGAGAATGTCCGTTACGACGGCGGTCATAAGCTGGATCGGTTTCTTACGGAAACCCTTGGACAATATGTAGAATATGTTCCTGTTTGCCCCGAGGTGGAATGTGGCCTCACTATCCCAAGGGAGGCAATGCACCTGGAGGGCGATCCGGATTCTCCCCGACTTGTGACGATTCGCACCAAGAAGGATATGACAGATCATATGATCCAGTGGGCCCGGAAACGCGTCGCCGAACTGGAGAGAAGGAATCTTTGTGGTTTTATTTTCAAAAGCGATTCTCCAAGCAGCGGCATGGAGCGGGTCAAGGTCTATAATGAAAAGACGATGCCGGTCAAAAAGGGAGTGGGAATATTTGCCAGAACATTTATGGAACTTTTTCCGCTGCTTCCTGTTGAGGATGAAGGACGCCTCCATGATCCAGAACTCCGTGAGAATTTCGTTGAGAGAGTCTTTACTTTAAGAAGGTGGCGAGAGCTCCTCGAAAGAAGGGAAAGCCGGGGAAACATCGTGGACTTCCATACAAGGCATAAATTGTTGATCCTTTCACACAGTCCAAAGTTTTATCAAATGATGGGAAAACTCGTGGCAATAGCAAAAGATTCTCCTTTGAAAGAACTCTACCAAAAATACCAGAGCCTTCTCATGGAATCCCTTTACTTAAAGACTTCACCGAAGAAGAATGTCAATGTCCTGCAACACATGATGGGCTATTTCAAGGGACAATTGTCCTCCGATGAAAAACAGGAATTACTCGATGTCATCGATCATTATAAGAAGGAATATATCCCCCTCATCGTTCCCATAACACTGATTCAGCACTATGTCCGGAAGTATGATCAGCCATACCTTAAACAACAGGTATACTTAAATCCCCATCCCTTAGAGCTTCAATTACGAAATCATGTCTGATATCCCCGAAGATAGAAGCTTGACAACAGGCTCAAGATGATCGTACAAATAACAGTTATCTTTGTCTGCGGGCTTCAGAATAATTTTTGGTTGTCCCGTGGATACTGTGCCTATTTAGAAACAGAAAGGAGATAGATAAATGATCGACACCCACACCCACATTTTCCCGGACAAAATTGCTTCCAAAGTGACTGAAAGTTTCCGGGCCTGGATCGGAGAGGCAGCTGCCCTTTCGGGAGACTTCACTCTCGGAGACTTAAGAAGCTATATGAAAAGATGCGATGTCGAGGCGGTCATAACTTTCTGCGTGGCGGAAAGGCCTGAGGTGGTCATTCCGGCCAATAACTTTCTTTTGGAGATCATGGACAACAGGACCATTTTCAGCTTCGGGACCATCCTGCCAACCATGAAGGACCCTGTAGGGGAAGTAAGAAGGATTCACGAAAAGGGAATCAAGGGAATAAAATTCCATTCCCTCTTTCAGCCCATTCGAGCAAGGGATGAAAATCTTTTCCTCATCTACGAGGCCATGGATAAAGCGGGTATGATCGCTTACTTCCACGTGGGAAAAGACCCTGCAAACCCATCCTTGCCTCCGGGGACAGGGCCTCAGGATATTGCCAGTGTCAGAGAGCGTTTTCCCGGTCTTAAGATCGTGGCCGCCCATTTCGCTGGCCTCTTCATGCTGGAGGAGGCCCGGAAATGGATCGTCGGAAAAGATATCTATGTGGATACCTGTTGGGCACCGAGTATCCAAAGCTTAGGGTCGGAAGAGGTGGTTAAATTTATCCGGCAACACGGTGCCGAAAAAGTCCTCTTTGCCACGGACTATCCCAGCACCAGTGACCCCATCCCTCAGATCAAATGGTTCAAAGAGCTTCCCCTGAAGGAAAAAGAAAAGCAGATGATCCTTCGGGAAAATGCTCGCCAGCTTTTGGGATTAGGATAGCTGGCTTTTCAAGGTTGAATAGCAAAGAGACATGATACGCAAGTGTACAGAAGCGGATTTCGATCTGATCTACGAGATCGTCGACGATGCGGCGGAGGCGTATCGAGGGATCATTCCGGCTGATCGTTGGCACGAACCCTATATGTCACGCGAACAACTGAGACAGGAAATCAATGCAGGAGTACAGTTCTGGGGATTTGAGGAAGGGAGCACCTTGATCGGCGTCATGGGCATACAGGACAGGGAGGATGTGACTCTCATACGCCATTCGTACGTTAGATCTCGGATGAGAAACCAAGGAATAGGTTCACAGCTGTTGCGATTCCTCGAGTCGACCACGGAAAAACCGATTCTGATCGGAACATGGGCTGATGCCATCTGGGCAGTGAAATTCTATCAGAAGCATGGCTACCGGCTGGTTTCAACAGAAGAGAAGAATCAGCTTCTCAGGAAGTACTGGCACATCCCTGAGCGGCAGGTCGAAACCTCTGTGGTCCTTGCGGGAGGGGAATGGAAAACAGGATGAAGATCCTAAAGTATTCTGAAGTTAAGCCCACTCATTTTGAAAGTGACGAAGCGAAAGGGGTCGCGGCACGTGTTGTCGTTGGCAAGAAAGAGGGTGCGAGTCATTTCTATATGCGTGTGTTTGAGATTTCAGTCGGAGGAAATACGCCAAAGCATTCGCATGATTGGGAACATGAGATGTTTATCCATTCCGGTGAAGGTGAAATTTATGGCAATGGTCAATGGAATCCGGTGAAATCCGGCAATGCTATTTTTGTACCGAGTGATGAAGAGCATCAGATACGAAATCGCGGTAAGGAATTACTTACCGTGGTCTGCCTTGTCCCATCAAAAGCCCCTGAATTATAGATAACCAGAGCGGATCGATCTGCGAAACTGGAAATAATGACCTGATTGGATTGAATAGAATAGGAAAGGAGGTTTAGGCGCTTCCTGGGGATGTGATTAAGTCCAAAAACTGTTTCAGGATCCGGGCGGTGGCACCCCAGATCGTATGTTTTCCATATTGGTAGGAATAGACGATCTCCTCATGGCTACCCCGGAAGATCTCCCTTTCACTGAAACAATTTCCGTCGAGTAAGTACGATAGAGGCACTTCGATCAGTTCCGAAATCTCTTTCTCGCTTACCTTAAATGGATAAGGATATGGGAAAAGGCCCACAATGGGTGTAACAATAAATTCGGTAATGGTCACAATGTCGTCTAATATTCCGATGATCTGGACATCGCTCTCCCTGAGCCCGATCTCCTCATGGGCCTCCCGGAGCGCGGTGTTGATCAACTCCAAATCTTCTTCATCGACGGTCCCTCCGGGAAAAGAGATCTCGCCCTTGTGATACTTGACCTCATCCGATCTCTTGGTGAAAAGAAGGTGACAATCCTCTCCCTTCTTAAAGAGGGGGACAAGAACCGCCGCATGGGAAAACGGAGGATGCTCAATCACCCTTCTCTGTCTTGAAGACAGGGTGTTTTTTATGTGGTCAATGAAATCTTTCTCGCAATAATTCATTTTCGTATTAAGGGTTCAAGGATTCCAGGGTTCAAGGATTCAAGTGTTAATAACCCTTTACCACTCGGACCCTTGAGCCCTTTTTGTCACGGTACCTCTTTTAAAAACGTATCGAGGGTCATAATCCTTAATAAAGGGAAAAGGGCAAAATCGCGGTAGAGGTTGAGACAGCTCCGCTGAAACTCCTTGCTCCGGCTGGCGGAGCAGTCTTCTAAAAGAACAACCGAAAAATCGTGACTGAGGCCATCCATCGCCGTCACCAAGACACAGACTTCGACAGTGACGCCTGTGACGACGATCGTGTCCACCCCAAGGGTGCGAAGCGTCTGGTCCAGGTCGGTCTTGAAGAAGGCACTAAATCGCCTCTTGGGCAAAATAATATCACTAGCCTCCGGCCTCAGCTCATCCACAACCTCCGCACCTTCTGTGCCGCGGAGGGAATGAACCTTCATCCTGCCTTTAAAGATAAAATCCCCTTCCAGAAAACTATCGCAGGCAAAGACGACGGGGAACCCCCTTCTTCGGCTCTCCTGTAAGAGTTTTTGAAGATTCGGTATAATCTCTTTTCCTTCTTGATAGTAAGGGTTCCGAGAGCTCTCCTTCAAGTTATCCTTCAACATATCCACGACAATGATTGCCGGTCTCATGAATTCTCCTTCCTCTACAAAAAACTACGTGCCCGTGACCGTGCTCCGTGTCCGTCTTAATCTAATCTATAAACCCGCATTGCATTCTGTGTTGTCACCTCAGCCACTTTTTCAAAAGAAATGTTCTTCACCTCTGCCACTCTTTGTGCCGTGTATCGAACGTAACTCGGTTCATTCCGCTTTCCTCGAAAAGGGACCGGCGTCAAGAAGGGAGAATCGGTCTCGATCAGAAGCGACTCCAACGGAATTCTCTTGACCACCTCCCTAAAGCTCTCTGCATTCTTAAATGTGATGCTTCCTGGAATCGAGATATAAAATCCCATATCCAAGCAGGTTTTTGCCATTTCATAATCCCCTGAAAAACAATGGATGATTCCTGCGCAGTCCTTTGCCCCTTCCGATTTCAATATCTCCAGCGTCTCCTGGTGGGCCTCTCGATCGTGAATCACAACGGGAAGCCCTAACTCCTTCGCTAACCCAATCTGTTCCCTGAATCTCTTCAACTGAACATCGCGTGGTGAGAGGTTCCTGAAAAAGTCCAGGCCGATCTCCCCATAGGCCTTGACCTTCCCATTTCGACAGAGTTTTCTCAACATCGGATAGGTCCGATCGTCGATCTCTTTCGCGTTGTGAGGATGAACGCCGAGGATCGCGTAGATCGAGGGGTACGACTCGGCAATCTCAACGGCCCTCTTCCAGTCCTTCTCCTCCGTTCCGACCGTGAAGACATATTCAACCCCGGATTCTTTCGCCCTCTGGATGACCGCTTCCAGATCATTCTTGAACTCCTCCATTTCCAAATGGGCATGCGAATCGATGAGCATAACCAAAGATCGGAATACTAGAATAATGGAAAACTGGAATATTGGGGTAAATCTCATTTTAGACAAGTCTTAAGTTTAACCCATTATTCCAACATTCCATCATTCCTTGTTTTGAGATTTACTGCCGGTGGCTTTCACTCGATTGAAATAATCAACGAATGCCTTAGCCACCTCTTTTGATCGAACGAGAACGGAAGCCTCGTTGTTGCTCGTCAGGGCATAGTAAGTCCAATTCGTACTCCCCAGAAGGCTCAGTTCTCCATCGACTACCATTAATTTAGCATGAGTGGTTTTGGACGGAGAATCGTAGATGACCTCCACCCTGCTTTCAGATAAGATCTTTCCCGTATGACGATTCCGTTCGGTGGTCCGATCCTCTCCTTCTTTTACTTCTAAAATCACCTGAACCTTCACTCCTCGTTTTTTTGCACTAATGAGTTCCCTGATGAGAAGGTTGGAAAGAGTCATTGGATATTCATCATAATATCCCATCTCAAACATCATCACCTGAATGGAATGTTTGGCCTCCTGGATCATTTTCTTTGCAACTTGAAAGTACTGAGCATCCAACACCACCTGGACATCCTCTGCCGGAAGACTAAAAGAACGTGGCGCGTAGAAGGTGGAAAGCGGAAAAAGAAATAAAAGAACAAGAAGAACTTTCTTCATTAATTTTATTCCCCTCCGGAAGCTGCGCGCCGGAGACGGTCCATGATCGCCCGACCCAATCCAACTTCCGGAATGGGCTCGGCTATAATGAGATCCAAATTCAATGCATCCAATCGCCGGATGGCTGCAAACAAATTGGCAGCTGCTTCCCGAAGATCCCCCCTCGTTGAAAGAATCTCTACAGAATGGTATTTCAGATTATCCTTGGGTTCCTGAAACACCAATAGGCCAATATTTTTATCTTTATAGAGGTCGAGGTTCTTTTCACCCCGATCGAGAACAATTGGGGTCCGGGGGGCGTAGTGCTTCGGCAACATCCCAGGGGCAGACGGTCTGCCTTCGATGGAACTGATCTCAACCTTCCCGATGATGGATTCGATCTCCTCCAGCGATACCCCACCAGGCCTTAACAACGTGGGCTTCTCTTCTAAAAAAGAGACGATGGTGGATTCCACTCCCACCGGGCAGGGTCCTCCGTCTAAGATGAGATCGACTTGATCACCCAGCTGATCCCGAACATGCTCGGCCGTGGTCGGGCTTAGATAGCCGAAGAGATTGGCGCTCGGTGCGGCAATGGGGCATTTGGATTCTTCGATCATGGCGAGAGCCATGGGATGATTGGGCATCCGAATGGCTAACGTGGGAAGACCCGCGGTTACGATATCAGGGATATTTTTTTCCTTTAAAAGAACGATCGTCAGCGGCCCGGGCCAGAATCTTTCTATCAATTTCTTGGCATTTGACGGAGTCTCTTTGGCTAACTTCTTCACATTGGATGGATTGGCGACGTGAGCGATCAACGGGTCGAAATAGGGCCTTTTCTTGACCTCAAACACCCGAGCCACGGCAAGGGGGTTAAAGGCATCCGCCCCCAAACCATAAACCGTCTCCGTTGGAAAGGCAACGATCCCTCCTTCTTTGATAATTTGTGCAGCTCGATGAATTGTCTGGTTATTACTCATTAGACTCCGACATATTCACGTGCGAGAATTTTCTTCAGACATTGGAAAGAAGCTCTCCGCAAAAACCTCCCCTCCCCTGGCGGGAGGGGATTAAGGGGAGGGGGATACTTCCACCTGTCTGTCCACCCCCACCCTCTCCCTCCCCCATCAAAGGGGGAAGGGGTAGTAAAGGGAAATTTCAAACATGTTTGCCTAGGGTTTCTTCTTTTTTATAGCCTTTGATTTTTGTACCAAGGACTTCTTCGTCATAGATCTCAAATCAGCCAATTTTTTGGCTATTTCAGGATATTTAATCGACAGAATTTCGCAGGCGAGATAAGCTGCATTCTTCGCGCCATCAATTCCTACAGTGGCTACCGGAACTCCAGGGGGCATTTGGACGGTAGAGTATAGGGCATCCGCGCCGTCGAGCGCTCCTGATTTGATGGGGACACCGATGACCGGGAGAGTAGTATGGCTGGCTAAGGCTCCTGCAAGGTGAGCTGCCATCCCGGCCCCTGCAATCAACACCTCGATCCCGCGCTTCCTCGCATTCTTGGCATAATGGGCGGTTTTTTCAGGAAGTCGATGGGCTGAGCTGATTTCCACTTCATATGGGATGCCCATTTCCTTCAAGACCTCTGCTGCCTTTTCCATGATCGGCAGATCGCTTTCACTTCCCATCAGAATTCCAACTAAAGGCTTCTTCATAAAAACCCCTCTCTTCCCCTCGCCCCCTCCGTCTCCACGCTATCAAATCCCTGCCTTCATCCTGCAGGGCGGAGCTCTGCTCAGGCAGACGAAACGGAGCTAATTTATTATGTTAAGAAATCAAACAGAAATTCACAAGAGAATAAACTGATCTGAATGTCAATGAATTACGTTGCGCTGTTTTTCTTGTTTTGGAATTCCTTCGCTTGGTACATAAAGGCTTCAAGGCGGGTTAAGGTATTGGTTTGCTCTTGCCCATCGTAGGTCATATTAAGGATTGGGATGTTACTATTTTCTTCCCGATATCGCTTAAGTAAGGTACTGACAATCGTCCCAGGCATGCAGGTAAATGGCATAATGTTGACAATTCCACTGGCGCCCCTCTTGGCAAAATCGATTGTCTTTCCAACGGAGAGGATGGCCTCCCCTTCGAAGGAAGAGTCAATGTACGGTCTCGCCTTTTCAAAAATGGAATGGGTTGGGGGTTCCCCAATTTTTCTGAGATGACCCTTAAATATTTTCTCTAAATGGTGTTCATCCTTCTTCTGATAATAGTCTGTAAGAAAAACTTTTAATAGATTCGGAAACGACTTCTTCTTAAAACTCCTCTTCTTGGCGATGGTGTTGACATAGAGAATCCATTCCGTTAGAGGTGCGATCCATGCTTCTCCTCCAAACTGTTCAATCTTTCGAATAGCATTCTCGTTGGCGAACCGATTGAGTCGGACAAAGATCTCTCCAACAATCCCAATGACCGGCTTGGTTCCGAGTCCATCTACTTCAATTTTGTCAAAATCCTTGATGCTCTTTTGTAAGGCATCCTCCAAATGATCTCCCTTGCGGATCGCTTCGCATGTCCTCTTCAGTGACTCCTGATAGACCTGATCCGTTTTTCCCTTTTCCTTCTCATAGGGCCTTGTTTCCAAGAGTTTCTTCATCAACAGGTCCACCGCTACAATTCCCTGCCATCCCAAACGGGTGAACTGAGAACCCATGATACCCAGATCGCTATAGAGCGTCTCGTCCTGATTGGGTGAGTAAACAGGGACATGCTGAAAACCCAAATCATCCAGAACAAGGCGATGGAAGCGATGGTATTGGCCAAACCGGCATGGCCCGCTGCCAGAAGGCATGAAAAAGGCGGCCCGCTTGTGATCGAAACTTGGATCCTTTACCAACTTGACCATGTCTCCGGTCGTCAGGATACAAGGATAACACTCTTTGCCTGACGTGAGCTTCCTTCCCCAATAAAGGGTTTCCTCGTCTGATTCTGGAAAGACGTCTGCGTCCACGCCGCAAGCCCGGAAAGCCGCAGCCACCGCAAAGGAGTGGTCACACATATAGGGGATGTAGATTTTTTTTGTTCGGTCCGTCTTCGCCTTATCTTTTTTGAAGGGGAGAACCTTTTTCACCTCAACATTTTTCAAACTGTCTAAGAAGGCCTCGCATCGCGTGATCGCCCCAGCATCCGCGCTGTGCTCATCAATCTCCAATTGGAGATAGGGCTTTCCTTTGGATAAATCCCTGAAGAAGTGGCTGATGAAAGAATCGGGACCACAACCAAAATTAGTGATATAGACCGCATAAAGTCTGGGGTCTTCCTTGACGATCTTTCCAGCCGCCAATATCCTCTGTCCGTATCGCCAATACATCTCCTGAATCTCTTCCGAAGGAGCGACCGATTCTAAAGGAAGGAAGTCCATGGGGATGGGAAGGACTCCTAAATCTCGCAATTTTTTTGGAATCTCAAGATTAACCCCGGAGTCACAAGAGTTATAAGGCCTACCCACGATCACCATGACCTTGTCATTGTGACCCACCCGATCCAAGATTTCTTTTCCGCGGTTGAGCATGGATTGATAGAATAGGGCTTGGAATCTTTCTGCCTTTCCGAGGGCCTTTCTCACCCGCTTCGATCTTCGGCCGAGGGATTTCCCGAATTCGATCAATTCCTTCTCCAGATATTCTCTCTCAAACCCGAAGTGAAGGATGGGTTGAAGCATTTTCACATTGTTCTTTTTAAAATCAATGGATGAAGGAACGGCATAGGGGAAAGATTGAGCATACGGGCATGCCGAACTATTGGGGATCTCTGGATGGGATGGTTTAACATTGACAATGCTCGGCAGAAAGATCCTCTTCATCCCTTTCTCCAAAAGGTTGAGGACATGGCCGTGGCTCACTTTAATGGGAAAGCAGGTTTCAGCCACGACATTCTCCACCCCTTTTCGAATCAGTTCTTTGTTCGTCACATCAGAGAGAACCACCCGATAACCTAATTCAGCGAAGAAGGCTCTCCAGAAGGGAGACATCTCGTGAAAATACAAAATCCTGGGTATCCCGATCTCTGGGGCGTCGGCTGGGAGCTGTTCTTCTCCTTCATACGGAGCGGAGAGCATCTTTTCTCTCTCCAAAAAGAGATCAGGGATGTCCGAGCCCTTCGTCCGTTTAATGACATCGTACTTCTCACATCGGCTTCCGTAAAAGAGGGGCTTCTCTCCCTCGACACTCACCTTTCGAATGAGGCACAGATTGGGACAACCCGTGCATTCAAACGATGTCTGTTCATAACGGCGCTGACTCAGGTCGAAACCTTTGAAGCCCGATCGCTCCCATGTCCGCTCTTCCATGGCCAGAATAGCGACTCCGATAGCCCCTGTCACGTCATGATTCTCAGGAACGATGATTTCTTTATCCAGGACCTTCTCAAAGGCAGCCACAACTCCTTTATTGAAAGCCGTCCCGCCCTGGAAAAAGATCCGGTTGCCAATGCGGCGGTCCCCGACCACACGATTGAGATAGTTCTGAACGATGGAGTAGCTGAGTCCGGCAATCAGGTCATCTTTTTCGGCGCCCCTTTGCTGGTGATGAACGAGATCGGACTCGATGAACACCGTACACCGCTCCCCCATCCTCACTGGCTCTCCGGCAGCGAGGGCAAGCCTCCCGAATTCTTCTTTGATGGAGACATCCAGTTTCTCAGCCTGTTCTTCCAGAAAAGATCCTGTCCCGGCAGCGCACACCTTGTTCATCTCAAAATCGACCACTACCCCGTTGTCGATGCTGATATATTTGGAGTCCTGTCCGCCAATCTCAAAGATGGTATCCACTCTCGGATCAATATAGATGGCTGCGGTGGCCTGGGCAGTAATCTCATTTCGCACCAGATCCGCTCCTACAAAATCTGCCGTGAGGTAACGACCGGAGCCTGTCGTTCCAACCCCTTTAATCTCCACACGGCCCCCAATCTCCTCGCCGATCTCCTGGAGTCCGATGCGAACCGCCTCGATGGGCCGACCTGCTGTCATCAAATAGCGTTTTGCAAGAACTTTTTTCTCCCTGTCAATAACCACCAAATTGGTGCTGATCGAACCGACATCCAATCCCAGATAAGCTTCGATCTTCTCTTCTCCTAAACTCTGGGCGGAAAGAACGACTTCCGCTCGTCGGACCAGATGACCAGGAGAAAGAAAAAGGGATTCTAATGATGCCCGTTCTTCTCGATGGTTTTGGAGATATTGATTGAGGCGGCTGAGGCCGTTCCATTGCTTTTTGCTCTCCTTGTCCTCCTGGGCCACCAGGATGGCACCGATGGCTCCCATCGAAGCAAAATGATTTGGAACGATGAGTTCTCCGTCGGAAAGCTCCAATACATCCAAAAAGGCTTTCCGCATCCCCACATTGGCCGCCACTCCCCCTTGGAAGGAGACGGACTTCAGAAATATTTTTCCCTTCCCGATGTTACTCTTGAAGTTTCTGGCCAAGGCATAACAGAGGCCAGCCACAATGTCGTAATCCGGCGTGGCGATCTGTTGAAGATGGATCATATCCGACTTGGCGAAGACGCTGCATCGGCCTGCAATGCGGGGTGGGTTCGTCGATTTGAGAGCGAGCTGCCCAAATTCTTCAATAGTCAGGCCTAATCGGGTGGCTTGCTGATCGAGAAAGGATCCGGTACCGGCAGCGCAGAGAGTATTCATCGAGAAGTCGCTGATTTTGGAGCAACCCTCCTCTTCTTCGATGAAAATTAGTTTGGAATCCTCTCCCCCGATATCAATGATCGTCCTGACCCCGGGATAGAAATATTGAACCGCTTTTGCCTGAGCAATAATCTCATTGATGAAATTTCCCCCTAAGAGTTCGGAGAGGAGTTTTCCTCCGGCCCCGGTAAAAGAGATGGAATGAAATTGTTCAGGGGGAATCCGTCGGAGGACCTCCTCCAATACCCTCTGGACGGTCTGGAGGGGTTGCCCCTTGGTGCGTGTGTAATGTTCCTCCAGCACATTCCGATGATCGTCCATGACGACGGTATTCGCGCTGACGGATCCGACATCAATGCCCAAATAAAGCAACTTCATCTCCTCCGACCAACCCTTATCTACCTCATCTCCCCCCTTAGTAAACAGGGAAAGGGATCATCTTAAAATTCTAATCCATTTAAATTCGACTTTTCAAGTTTAATTTCTTCCCCCTCTGACAAAAATGAACATGGACATTAACTCCCTTCGTCTCTTCCTTGAGAGACTGTGTCGCAATGGCGACTACGCAAAAAATGAATCCCTCCATGTTGGAGAATGCAAGATTGTTAGGGGACAGGCGGCTGGCTGAGGAAGCTTTAGAGCGGGACCTTTTATCATCTAAATTCATACGCATATACTTCATGAAGACATCATTTCCGATGACAAGAATGATTGACTATCCCTTTCAAAAACCCGCGATTCTAAAGCTTCCGAAGCTGGTCACCTGTCCCCTCACTGCAATTACGACACAGTCTCCTGGGGGGAGGAGAGTTTTTGGTTTGATTTCAAACAAATCCTGTGATAATAGTCAAATCGATATGGAAAAGGTAAGGGCACGGGTCATCGTTGAAGGATGGGTTCAAGGAGTCTTCTTTCGCCAGCATACTCAGGATATGGCTTTTAGGTTGGGGGTGAATGGTTCGGTCAAAAACCGCAGGGATGGCTGTGTCGAGGCAGTCTTTGAGGGCGATAGGGAAAACGTGGATCAGATCATCCAGTGGTGCCATCGGGGTCCCTCTGAGGCAAGAGTGCAAAACGTTAGCGTGACCTGGGAGAATTATACTGGCGAGTTTGAAGATTTTTATGTCACTTACTGACCGGCTACGTGCCCGGGAAGCTCCCTGTTCTGTCACCGTGGAGCTTCCATCCTTTTGGTGGTGTCCTTATCCTCTTTGAAAACCCTTTTCTTCACATCCTTCTCCAGATCCTTCTCCACATCTCCCTTTTTCTTTTTGATCATGTCTTCCATAACTTCCATTCTTTTGCCGGTATCGATTAGACCAACTCCTACCTTCTTCAGGGTCCGGCTGCCGCCGAAGTAGACGAAGAGAAAGAAGATAAGGATACCAACGATCACTCCCATGATGAACTTACCCATTGTCCTTCCTCCTCCCTTTCCCGATTTGTCCTTTCGATTTAGACTACCAGGATTTCTTAGATTTTTCAATCGATTTCTGGATGAGCCTCATATCCATGACATAATTGTCTTGAACCGAAAGGATGTGATAACATGGTATTTGAAGCGAGTCGCAAGAGTTATTTAGGTAGTGCCATGTTCGAGGAAGATATGATGCGGAAGAAATTCCTTGCTGTTTCAGGCTGTGCTTTGATGATCCAATTATATCTTCCTTCTTTGACCATTCATGCCCAATCACAGGGCATCATCGAAGTAGGAAAGTTTTCTGCGGCATCCCCAGGAGGAACGCTCCCCCCTGGCTGGAAGCCTCTCACCTTTAAGAAGATCGAGAAGCATACTAACTATACATTGGTCAAGGACGACCATACCGTGGTCGTCAAGGCGGTGGCTGAGGCGTCGGCCTCCGGCTTGACCAGGGAGATAAAGATCAATCCCAAAGAATATCCCATCGTGCAGTGGCGCTGGAAGATCACGAACATCCTGAAAAAGGGGGACGTACACCGAAAGGATGGTGACGATTACCCTGCACGGATCTATATTACTTTCGAATACGATGCCAGTAAGTTGGGATTCTTCGAAAAAGCAAAGTACCAAATGGTCAAGTTGTTATACGGGGAATACCCGCCTCTTGCTGCAATCAACTACATCTGGGAAAGCAAAGCTCCTGTTGGGACAATGGTTCCCAACCCCTATACAGACCGGGTCATGATGTTTGTCCTGGAAAGCGGCTCAGCCAAGCTCAACCAGTGGGTCAATGAAGAACGCAATGTTTATGAGGACTACAAGAAGGCCTTTGGAGAGGAACCGCCGATGATCTCAGGCGTAGCCATCATGACCGACACCGACAACACCGGCGAGTCAGCTACAGCCTACTACGGTGATATCTCTTTCAAAAAATAGATCCGCAACCCATCCATCTCCTCCTACCATACTATTCGTTACTCGTTAAGTGCAGATTTATCCAAAAATGCAGATTTCAAGTAGGTATCCTCATATCTGGAGAAGTGCAAATATTGGCAAGCTATATGGCCACCGGGAAACGAAGTTTTTGAATCCAACCCCGCACGGATTACCTCCTGTAATTGAGAGTTGACACAGATCACGGAAACCTGTCATTATTTCCTGTAAACATTAGCTTTATGAGTCCTTAGGAAAGGGCGCCGTCTGCGGGCGCCGCTCAACTGGGTTATTATACGGCGTAGGCGGCGTATCGGGTCAAGCCAGACAGCCCGAATCACGAGGCAGAGCTCAAACCCAACCCATAGGAAAGAAATGGCCTACCGCACTCCAGCCCACGCGAAGGAACAGTTCCGCGCCTACCCCCGGCGCGCACTCATCCTTACGACCATCGACCATGAAAGCCGCGCGGTGAAAGCACACCTCACGAATCCGGAAATACTGATCGGCGAGAAGGATGCATTTTACGAGTATGGCCGCTTTTCCGATCCCGCTGGGGATTGGCTTGTAGTTCATGCCATCACACAACCAGGAAACAGCGACGCAGGCCTTGTCGCAAGCAAGGCCGTTCAGGAGTTTGGAAGCTTCCACGTGCTGATGTTCGTCGGTATCGCCGGGTCGTTGAAAGAAGACATCCCAATAGGCAGCGTCGTTGTTGGCGACTACGTCTACAACGGCCACTCTGCGAAGGTCGAAGACACGGAAACGCTTGGCAGGCCTCATGGATTGGTTCCTGCACTAGCGCTTCAGAACATCGCCAAATGGCTCATCTATTCGTACGAGTGGAGAAATATGATACGTGCTCCGGTTGGGATGGATCTGCCAAAAACGGCGGATTACCCCTGCGTTTTTCCGCCGTCAGCCTTCATTAAAGGCATCGTTTCTGGCGAAGAGGTTGTGGCCGGCGGAAAGTCGCCTCGCTACGTGTGGCTTCGTTCTCACTTCAACGATGCTGGCGCTGTCGAGATGGAAGGTTGGGGCGTGATGAACGCCGCACGATATGAGGAAGCGCCAGCTATAATCGTGCGTGGTATCTCGGATATGTGCGCCGGAAAGGATCACGTTGAGGATAGGCTGCACCAGCCGATCGCGTCCGCGCACGCGGCCGCTTTCGCATTCAGCATTCTTTCGGTCCGAGGCAGGATGCCGGACCTTTCGACGCCGGCGCTGGCTGGTGAAGCGAAAGAGCCAGCAGCCGCGCAAGACGCTGAAGCTCCACCTCCAGAAGAGCGCCGGTTGGAGTTAGTTTTCAACTTCGAGGGCTCGAAGGACGAATGGCCAGAGGAGAAGATTAAGACCATCGTCGAGCGTTTCAAACGGGCGATCGGCGACGAGAATCTGACGCTGGTTCGCATCGAAGTAGGGTCCGTTCGGCTTGTGATGAGAGTCCGCGAAAGTGACGTTGCAACTATGGATCTGGCGAAGCTCCGGGAAGCCGCTGCGGATAGTGGCGTCACCCTCCTTGGCGCGGCGCCGTTAGAGATGGTGGGCGAAGCGGAGAAGGCCAAGAAGGCCTTAGCGGCAGCTTCCGTGGATCTTCTCGCCTGGGAAAAGACGCTTCCGACCGGAAGGTGGATGGAGAGACCCGAACGGGAAAGTATTGAAGCCCGCTTTCAGCTCAAAAGTAGCTCAACGGTGCTGCTTGGTGAACCAGGCTCAGGCAAGTCGGCGCTTCTTTCGAAGATCGCTTCTAACCTACTGGATCACGGCGCTCCAGTGTTCGCTCTGAAGGCGGACTTCCTTTCTATGGAGGTCCGAGCCGAAACCGACCTGCAGCGTGAGCTGCAGTTACCCGGTCCGCCAAGCGATCTCATTCTTCGGCTATCGGCGCTGGAGCCCGTTTACGTCTTCATTGATCAACTGGACGCGCTTGCAAGCCACCTCGACCTTCGAAGCGGGCGATTGAACGTCCTCCTCAACTTGGTCCGTCGCATCGGCAGCGTACCCAACGTTCATGTGCTGCTTTCTGCGCGCACCTTCGAATTCAACCATGATGTTCGACTACGGGCGATCGAAGCCGAAGCGGTGACGCTGGCGCTTCCGCCTTGGCACGAAGTGAAAGAGCGGCTCGCCGAAGTTGGTATCGACGCTGATGCCTGGCCCGAGAGGGCACGAGATGTCGTACGCATTCCGCAGGCTTTGAAGACTTTCATCGCTCTCGTGGGTTTGGGTCGAACAGAGCCCTTCAGCACTTATCAGGCGATGCTCGAGCAGCTATGGCACGACCGGATTGCGTCAGCCGACGATAGCCAGCGTCTTATCGCGCTCGCCTCAGACCTCGCAGGACAGATGGCGGAGGAAGAAGCTCTTTGGCTGGCGGCTTCGCGCTTCGACGACCGTTTGAATTCCCTCAAGCGCCTGGAAGCGCTGGGGTTCATTGTTCGGTCGGAAAACGATCTCAGCGTCGCCTTTACCCACCAGACCGTCTTTGATTACGTCCTCGCCAGGACCTTCGTTCGAAACGCGGGGCTGCTCTCGACGTACGTCCTAGAACGCCAAGACTCCTTGTTCGTCCGAGCGAAAGTCTGGTCTGCGCTAAACTACCTGCGCGAGGCCGAGGTCAAGTCATACGAGCGCGAACTCCTTAAGATCTGGAAGACGAAGGACCTTCGACGGCATCTCCGCCTCCTTCTGATCGAATTCCTCGGCCAGGTGGGTCAGCCACTCGAATTTGAGAAGATGTGTATGGCCGAGGTGCTGAACTCGTCCGACCTCCGCATATTTGGGCTCAAGGCGATTGGAAACAGCACAGGGTGGTTCGCTCATTTCGCTTCGACCGCCATTCGAGAGGCGATGTCAGGCACCGATGCTGAGGCAAGCCAAGCGCTTCGGGTCCTCGCGGTAAACTGGAAGACGGATAGCGAGTGCGTCATTCAGCTAATCAGCGAGCGCTGGCTGCCCCA
Organism: Syntrophaceae bacterium UBA1163; assembly: GCA_002311635.1. GTDB lineage: Bacteria > Desulfobacterota > BSN033 > BSN033 > UBA1163 > UBA1163. Next base: position 5,638 of record DBZJ01000075.1, on the reverse strand, counting down.
TCTAGAGAGGGACAGCTACTCGTGGATGGCCGTAAACGAATGCCCTCATTGGACTGAGGAAGTTGAAAAAATTGCGGCTACTGTGCTCAAGCGTAGCCCAATCTCGACATGGCAGGTGGAGTACACCGCGATGACGCTCGCGGTAGAGCAGCCTGACGTGGCCATACGTTTGATTCGAGCTAAGCTCGATTTACTCCTTGCCAAGGCGAAAGGCAGTCCAAAGCCACCGCAATTTCCTGCGGATGGTACCGAGGACGAGAAGATCTCCTGGCACATTCTCCATAATCGAGCGAAGGAGCTTAATGACCTGCTCGACACAACGGAATGGAACGATTTTCCCTCGCTAGCGGAAGCTGCGCCGACTGCGTTTCTCCAATATCTTTGGCCCTGGTACGTCGCCGTCTTTTCGGAAATTCTCGCCCGCAAAGACAGCGAAGGTGTCAAGTATGTATATCCCGGGCTATACGTTCTTGAGATTGAGCTGACGCCTTCTGAGGCTCGATCAGCATCGCGAGAAAAGCCAGTGATGAGCGCGATTCAAATCGCTGTCGAAGAATTCGCGAAAAAGTCACCGGAAGAATTTGCAAAGTGGGCTGATGAGAATTCAAAACTTGAGATTTTGGCTGTCCAACAGCTGATCGCGCGAGGGTATGAAGTCGCTGCAGATCAGCTGGCTTCGGGGGCTCTCGAATGGCTTCTTCTCGATCAGCGCCGGTTCCAGTTGGGCACGAGCCACGGCCTTAGAAGCACTACGATCCATCTCCTGCAGGCGTCTGCGCCACATTGGTCGAAGAAGGAGGTCGATCGCCTTCAGGAGGCAGTTCTCAACTATCGCCCCCAAGTTCCGGATCACCTCAAGGAGCCTGAACAGCGGAAGCGATTCGCCGATATAGTTCGAGCAACCAAGAAGGACCTTCTTCAAGCCATTGGCGTCGAACGGCTGGCGCCCGAGAACCGAGAATTGGTGGCTACCGAACAGCGTGCGTTGGGCGACCGCTTCGACCGCTCGATCGGCGAGTTTGAAGGCGGCTTTATAGGATCGCCTATGGAAGCTGCGGCGATGGCCAAGGCCAAGGATCGCGACATCCTTAAGATCTTCCGCGAGATTCCCGACAACACGGATTGGAATCACCCGACGCATTGGATGCGTGGCGGCAACATCCAGTTGTCTCGCGCTTTTGCCGATTTTGCTCGGACTGATCCTGAGCGAGCAGTCCGTCTGATGGAGCAGTTCGAGCCGCTCCAGCAGGAGCGGGCCGCCGGTTATGCGCTAGATGCGATGGCCGACGATGCTCCGAACGACAGTCGCATAATCGAGGCTTTCCTCGATCTGCATGCTCGCGGATTTCAGGCTGAGGAATTTAGGGACTCAGCCGCACGCGCCATCGAAAAAATCGCAAACAGAAACGCCGACATCAGTGACGAGGTGATGGGTATACTCGTCGACTGGCTTAGCCTTGCTCCCGCTCCGGCGGAGGAGGGAGATGACAACAAGGAAATCGAGCTCACCTCACAATCTAAGGATGAGGACATCAGGGAAGGAAGTATCCTTTGGGGCTATGGCAACGTCTCGGTCCTTCCAGGCGGTAATTTCAACATACTCTCGGCGCTCGCTTCGATCCTTCTAAACAGGAAGGAAGCAGGTCGAGATCGCTATTTCGCAATTCTCGACGACCACTTCTCACGTGAGCGGAATCCGAATATATGGAAGGCGCTTCTCTATAGGCTTGGCAACGCCGGCGGCTCGACACCGCAGGTAGTGTCGAGCTTCCTTCGCAAGTTGTTTGATCGCTTCCCTGAAATCCTCGCTACCCGAGAAGCTGTCATCTTTCTTGCCTACGCCCAGCGCTGGGATGACCAATTTGTGTTCGACCTTATCAGAGACTGGCGCAAGTCTGACCGAGTGTTCTTGCAGCGGGCCTACGGCGAACTTATTGGTTTGGTCGCCACGGTGAAAGCGAAGGACAACTGGGCACGTGCGCGGGATGAGATCATCACATCCGGCACCGACGACATTAAGATCGGTCTGGCCCACGCCGCGGTGAACATGTGGTCCGATGAGAAGCTACGGCAGCGTGCCGGCGAGACCCTAGTCGCCTTGCTAAAGGGTGCGAGCAAGGACCTTGTCTCTGCAGTTATGGACATCTTCAGGGTGACCGACGAACTCGCACTCGACGCGTCAACGGTCGAATTGCTACGCGCGTTGGCAGACCCCAGCACGGACATGTCGGCCGCGCCCTCTCATTTCGTGGTGGAGCGCCTTCAGGCACTACTCCCTCACGAGGCGGAGCTTATTGCGACTATCGCTGAGAAGCTCGTAGCTGTTTGGCGTGGGGAACTCGGAGACATGCGCACCGGAACGGCCACCGCTGCACCGCAACTAACCGACCTGGCACTCACGCTTCATCGGCTAGGAGGGGCGTCGCGTCAGTCCGGCGTCGCCCTCTTCGAGGCGATGATCGAAATCGATGCGTATGGTGCGCGAGAGACTCTAGCTGAGATCGATGGGCGTTTCGGCCCGCACCAGGCTGCGGCACGGCGGCGGCTTGCGCGGCGACGCAGGCCTCGGGCTTCACGGCGATAATCAGCCTAGCTCCTTTAGCCACAACTGCGCATATCTGCTATGGACCTTGCGTTTTTCAAGACTCAAAAAGCTGCGGTTTGAAAATAATATGGTTGAATTTTGCTTGAGAAAGGGGTGGGGTCCTCGATCCCTCACCCCTTTTCTAATTTGCTAACCGTAGAGATTGTCAATCCACCTCATCGCCTCAACGTCACTCACCGTCCCAAGATACCGTTGGGTGGTCGAAAGATTCGCATGCCTTAGAATTACCTTGCTGACAATTTCAATCGGAACTCCGGAACGAGATGCGTAGGTCGCTGCATGTCTCCTTAGATCATGGGGCCGCAAATGGATCCCAACCACCTTTCCTGCTTTATTCACAATTTCTCTCCCGGCCGTGTAGGATATCGGAAATATCCTCCGGTCAGGTCCAATCCCTTTCCTGGTTATATATTCCTTGAGGCGGTCCGCAATCTTCTGTGGGATGAAGACAATTTCTCGTTCCTTGCCGCTCTTGGGGGCTCGGAGAGTGAGCTTTCTATCCTCGATATCACTGGGAATCAATTTCAATACCTCGCCAATCCTCATCCCACCCCGGGCCATCAACTCAAGAATTAGCCGATTCCTTGGTTTGATAGTACGGAAAATGATTTCATCCACTACCTCTTTTTCCAGAATGGTCCATCGGATTGGACCAGAAGGTCGATAGAGCTTTTTGAGCATGGGGGTATCGCATGGACTTCGGAAATTGGGGTCGAGATTTTGGGTAATGAAGTTAAAGAAGGAAGTGAGTTGGGCGTACCGGGTGCGTTTGGTTAACTGTTTGGTCTGTTGGTTGATGTGAGTGAGGAAAGACAGAACTTCTTCGGGAGTCAGGGAGCTTAGATCCCTTTCTCCAAATTGAGCGGTTAGTTTGGAAAGGATCGATTGGTAGGTTTTGAGAGTGTTTTTTTTGAATGCAGATTGTGATACTCCAGCCAACAATGGATGCCTTGAGAGACTTTCATGGTGCACCTCCTTGGATGAATTTTCCCCGATGTTACCATACGATTATCATATCTACAATAAATTCTTGGACAAAAGCGCTTTCTGTTCTGGCAAGAAATCCGCGGTTTAGAATTCACAACTCATCATTGCCACCCTTGTCGTGAAGATTAACGATTTATCTTGACATTAAGCAGAGAATACTATACAAAGAAGTTAAATCTAGTTGCAAAGAGTCCTTTTTAGGACGTGAGAGAAACCCGCCCTTTTTAGGACGTGAGAGAGACCCGCAAAGAACTCCAAACAGCTTCTTTGCGGGTTTTTTTATGAAGTCTCGAAGAGTCTCTTACCAGGATCTACCAAAAGTTGGTAAAAAATGGGAAAGGAGGTGGGAGATCTAAAAAGAGGTGCAGGATTTAAGGGTCTGATATTTCTATTAACCATTAACCAAAGAAAGGGAGACATTGTATGCATTTCAAAAAGATCTTCATATTTATAGCTTTATGCCTGATCATTGGATTTTTGGGTTGTTCTAAGGAGGAAAAGAAGGTGGAGGGTCCCAAACAGGAGCGAATCACAAAGAATTTGGTTCCCCCAAAGTCTGATCTTAAAGGCCAGAATTTTCTTGTGGAACTTAGCGACCTTCAAGTCCTCACGGTCGTAGACACAGCTTCTAATGAGATCGTCGAGACGCCGACCCTCAGGGGTAACATCAAGATCACCAATAAATCGAAAGATATCCTGGATATCCAGGCGGTCACCCTCGAATACATGGATGATGCTGGAAAGCCAATCGCTTATAAACCTGAAGAGAAAATAGTTAAAGTTTATCCGTTTTGGAAGGTTCTTCAGCCTGAAGGTATTGCCGAAGGGACTTTGGACGTCACGATCCCAACGAAGGCTATCAAGGAAAAGTCCCTTAGGAAGATAGAAGTCGACCTGGTCTATGTCCCGTCCCCTCTTAAACGAGAGATTTTGACACTGTCTGAAAAGGTTGAATAGTCCCTGGTGTTAATCCACGCGGCTCAGAAGAGGGGCGTTATTTCGTTCATTACATCGGGGAATAGAGAGCCCCTGTCCAAACTGTTACCGATCTACCTGCGGTAGACAGACGGTGTGGGGTAATCGAGACACTCTACTTGTTATATCGCAGTAGGCTATGAGAGCACGGGGTAGTTGATCAAATCAGCAGGAGGTTACGATGACAACATCATTGCAAAAGAGTCAACCAAAGCGGAGCACATTCTGGAAAAAATCAAAGTTGAAGGAAATGTGGATGAAGGACAGAAGGTAATTATTCGCTACGAAACTGCCACTCTAAAATGGAAAGGATTCGAATCTCGCATGGCAATATGGAATAGAATTTACGAACGGGTCTAACGAGCGAGGGGAAATTGGTATGAAGGCTTTCCATAAGGAGGTGAGAGATCGCTGAGAAATTCCCTGCGAAGGTGACTGCCCCTATCTGGTTGTTACGGACACTTTGAATTGCCGAAAAGAATTAGAAGGGGTAGTAGACATGGAAGAAGTCCGAGATACAGGCGAATGTCCGTTTTGGCCGCACAAAGGTCTGGAAACAAGGTGATCCATGCTGAGGGAGAGGCCCAGGCAGCAGAGAAGCTGGCTCAGCGGCATATATTATGAGTGTTTATCCGGCAGCTATCCATCTACGGTTCCTTCAGACCTTAAGGGAGGTTGAGAAAAACTCAACAACGATCCTTCCTCTCCCGATAGACATACTCGCGGCATTCTTGCAAAAGAAGGAGAAGGAATAACCCAGGCCATATTCTAAAGAATCTCTTCGGGAAGGTCATCCCGACTTCTAAGGCATTCACCTTACTCTCCGAAGCACTAAGAGCATTCAAACTCTTTCCGGGGCAAGGTAATTCGGATGTTGCATTAGATTAGGGTGCCACCCCTGAATATCTTTGTAAGAAACGAGGGCCCAGTGATGAAACTCTTATTGGTTTCACCTTCTCGTAAGTTTGGTAAATTGATAAAGGTACCAAAAGCTCTAAAAATACCTCAATTAGGTCTACACATTCTGGCCTCACTGACGCCAAATGATGTTGATATTACCGTTGTAGATGA
>DBZJ01000142.1 GCA_002311635.1 Syntrophaceae bacterium UBA1163 | reverse complement strand
AGCGTTAGACGCACTACACTAGGCTGTAGGACAAGGTGTGGGACCGGTAAAAGCGGGGTTCGAATGGGAGCAGTGAATTGAAGATCGCGATGCTGAGCATTCACAGTTGTCCCTTGGGTAAGGTGGGCGAGGAAAATACAGGAGGGATGAGCGTCTATATCCGGGAGCTTGGCCGTGAACTTGGGAGACGGGGCCATCTCGTCGATGTGTATACACGCATCCATGAGCCCATACACGATCAGGTAGTAGAATTAGGGGAGAATGCACGACTGATCCATTTCAAGGCAGGAGAGGAAGAAACGCACAAGTTGGAACTCTATTCTCATCTCGCCGATTTCACCCGTAACCTCGAAAATTTCAGGAAAGAGAATGGGCTTCGGTATGATCTGATACATAGCCATTATTGGCTTTCGGGCTTGGTTGGGCAACGACTGCAGGAGTTGTGGGACATCCCGCATCTTATCGGGTTCCATACCCTGGGGGCGGTCAAGAACGCAGTCGGTATCGGTGAGGGTGAACCCGAGCTTCGTATCAACGCCGAAAGGAAGCTGGTCAAGGATTGCCACCGCATTATTGCTTCTACGGAGAGAGGGAAAGAGGAACTCATTACCTATTACGATGCCACCCCTGAGGCGATCAGCATTATTCCCTGCGGTGTGAATTTGGATCTGTTTCGACCCATCCAGAGAGAAACTGCACGGTGCCATCTTGGTTTGAATGGCGAAAGCATCATCGTTTTTGTAGGAAGGATTATTCCACTCAAGGGCATAGACAACATGTTAAAGGCCATGGCCCATTTGGAAGGGAAGCAGGTAATCAAGCTTGTTGTGATCGGCGGTGACGATCATAGCCAGGCAGAAATGCAAAGGTTAAAGAACCTTTCACGGACCTTAAGGATCGACGAGTCAGTCATTTTTCTCGGCTCGGTAAAGCAGGAAACGTTACCCTTCTTTTACAGCGCTGCCGATTTGTGTGTAGTCCCATCTTATTATGAAAGCTTTGGGCTGGTGGTTCTGGAATCCCTCGCCTGCGGGACACCCGTTGTAGCCACGAAGGTTGGATGTGCGGAAAGTGTCATCCGGTGTGGTGAGACAGGATATGTCGTGACAGACAATGACCCCGGTAGTCTTGCGGATAAGATATCGCGGCTACTTTCAACGCCAAATGGGAAACCAGATTTTGTTCACTCGGTCCGGGCATCCGTAGCCAAGTACAGCTGGTCAAATATCTCCGAAGCCATCCTTGAAGAATACCGCAGCGTTCTATGGGATTTCTCTGCTAAGGCATGCAAAGGAGCAGAAGAACTCCGGATTTGACAAGACTCATCGAAAGACAAGCCGTACAGGCTCAATCCAATCTCTTTTCGTACCACAGGCTGCTTTTCCAGAGCTTAAATCCCACCGACTTGTAAAGAACGCGGGCTGCTTTATTCTCGCTATCCACCGTCAACACAGCAACTCGAAGACTCTTGCTCTTCAAATAGGAGAGCCCGACAAGCAGAAGTTGCCTGCCCAATCCTCTCCCCCGGTAATCTGGATCCACGCCCAACATATAGATGCGGCCAGTCCCTTCGCCCGGGGCTTTCTTCCTCCAAAACTCAATCCTCGTCCAGCAATAACCAACGGGTATATCTGAATCGAAGATCAAAAAAATGTCGTCCGGAGAGGAGTTGGGAAGACCGATTCGGTAGATGATCTCTTCGATCGTGTTGGGATTGAACCCCCAAGTGCCAGCGAAGGAACGGTTTTGAAGTTGCGTCAGTCTTCCTTCTTCGCTGGGCTGTAAGGAGCGACATCGAGGGGCAATCTTACTGATTTCGGGCAAAACCATCTCGGCAAGATCCAACCTAAGTTCGAGAAACCGGCGGACGAATGTAAAACCCATACGGATGAGAAACCGTTTAGCCGTGAAGCTATCTTGAGAGATGTTTGTATGGAGGGTCATGATACCCAACTCTCTCGTACGGTCGACAGCGCGATCGACAAGCCTCGCAGTTAACTCTCCTCTGCGATGACGAGGATGGACCAGCCACCTCAAAACAGCCCGCCCGATTTTTAACTCAGGCTTCACCTCTGCATAGCCAGCAATTTCTCCTGACCTCTCGGCGATAAACAGGTTATTCTTGGAAGAAGGGTCGGACTGATTCAGGCTTTCGAATAAGTCTAACGAGGAAAATAAGCAGTAGGGTCGCCCTAATTCCTGAACTTCAGTCAGCAGTTGGGCTAATTTCTCAAAATCCTTAGAATCATAATTTCGAATGGTATAAGTGAAATTCCTCATTTTCGACTGAAAAATCCGAGAGTAATTGTAACAACCGTTTTGATATTATACAATTTTTACAATTTCACACAAAGGAGATAGACCCATGAAAAAGAAGCTAGCTCAGGTGATGGTGGTTACTCCTCATCCAGATGATGCAGAATATGGAGTTGCCGGAACTGTCGTTCGCTGGGTCAACCAAGGGAAGGAAGTCGCATATGTAGTGTGCACCAATGGAGACAAAGGCACGAGCGATGCCCGCGTAAAGCCAGAAGAGCTAGCCAAAACTCGGGAGGAGGAACAGATCGCTGCGGCCAACCTGCTGGGCGTGAGGGAGGTCATTTTCCTCCGCCATCCCGATCAGGGCTTGGAAGATACTCCTGAGTTCCGTAAAGAGATCGTCCGCCTCATCAGGATGTATCGGCCTGAGACCGTTGTTACTGCTGATCCTTATCGACGCTATATTTGGCACCGGGATCATAGAATAACCGGACAAGTTACCTTGGATGCCATCTTCCCCTATGCCAGGGATGTCTTTTCCTACCCGGATTTGACGAAAGAAGGGCTCGATCCTCATAAGGTCAAAGAGGTATTGCTCTGGGGAACTGAGGATGTCAATTACCGTTCCGATATCACCGAAACCTTTGATGTGAAGCTGAGCGCGCTGCAGTGTCACAAGAGTCAGGTAGGGCACATCCCGCTCCAGGAACTGGAAGGACGGCTGAGGGAACGACATAGCTCATTAGCACAGGGAGAAGAGTATGCGCTGGCAGAAGGCTTCCACCGGGTAGAGATATTATGGTAGGCCATTCAGCAAATGGTTAGGATGAAAGCCAAAGCACATCCCCGAACAGGTTAGGATCATGCGGGCGGGAAGAAAAGACAGAAAATTCCTTCTTTTCTTTTCCCAGTAGAGTAGAATCGCCGTGGCCAGGGTATATCGCAGTATCATCAGGCAAGACAAAGATCTTGCTGGTTATGGATCCGATGATTAGCTTTAAATCAGCTGGTGACTTCGTTTTCCCCGGACCACCTGGGAAGATCGTGTCTCCTGCAATAAGACGGTTCCTGAATAAAAAGCACAAACTGCCAAGGGTGTGACCGGGCGTGTGAAGGACTTTCAAGCTTGTCTTTCCGAAAGGTACTTTTTCACCGTCTTCAAGGAGAATTTCCGGTCGAAGTGGCAGACCTTTCGCGTCCAAGCGATGAGCCCCAATGGGAATCCTCAGCTTGGACTTTATCTCACTTAGTGCGCCAAGATGATCCATATGGTTATGGGTTATTAATATGTATTTAGGATTAGTCTCTTCCAACGCCTTGAAGATTTTGGAGGCTTCTGCGGGAACATCCACCAACACACTGTCCCCCGTTAGGGGACAAGTCAATATGTAGCTGTTCGTGTCGAAGGGTCCTAATTTAAGTCGATCGATCTGAATGGTCTCGTTTTTTGCTACGCGGTCCACTCGATTCCCTCAGAGAGATGATAAATTCTCTTTTTCAGTATATGTCCGGATCAATTTCGTATATCGATATCACATTAAGGAGAAAGTGTCCAAGGCAATTTTAGAATGCACGGGAAACATTTCCAGAAAATCGTTGAGTGAATGTCCATTTCAAAATAGAATTCTTTTTTGCATAAAATACAAGGCGAATTGACTCACATTAAATGTTACCCGTTTGGTTAAGCAAAAGGTATCGTTGACTCATAATTCATGTTACCCGACAATTTCCCCTTT
>DBZJ01000085.1 GCA_002311635.1 Syntrophaceae bacterium UBA1163 | reverse complement strand
ACACAAAACAATTGACATTACCAATGGATCAGCAAATGGATCAGCTTTCTCTGCCGGGTGACTTCTAAAAAAAACCCTTCTCCGTCTGCTCTATAGAAGAGAAACAGGAGAAGGGTTTTAGTGTGAGGGTTACCAAAGGTTGATGATTTTCATTAAGCCTTTTGGCTTACATTTCGCTTCGAGGCCTTCAAAGGATTCAACTTGAAATTATCTTCTTTGACTTCCTTCTTGACGTGAGTGGCAAAGTTGCAGGACCCTTTCGCCCATTTGACAGAAGGCTCACAATAAGTCTTGCAATAGGAACCGACTTCGTAAGTGACCACTCGGTCACACCCCTTGCAGGATTCCACGATGGGGTAACATCTCCCACCGTTGTAGGAACAGCCTGCCTTCTTCATGAAGATACATTCTGCTCCCACTTTGACGGTTTGACAAACCATGGCAATCTACCTCCCTTCTCATTGAATTTATTTTTTTTCAAGACGTTGAAATAATTAAGGTTTACCTATTCCACAAATAGGCACAAAAAAAAGAGCTACCAGCCTCCGGTAACTCGATTTGGTCTCCAACCAAACGAGACATTTAATTTTTAATATATTTTTTCTATTTTGTCAAGAAAAAATCTTGACACAATTTACAAACTTGGTTATTCGTCAACTAATCCAGACGCAGTCATTCTTTTTCCATTTTCTATGCTCCTGGATGTCCTCCGCCCCCTCCCCTGCCTTCGTCCCGCAATGCGGGGCTTCGCGCAGGCATCAGGGGAGACGGGGATAACTAAATTACTTTCTGAGGAATTTAAAAATTTCAGGCTCCTTATGCTCCCTCATTATTCATCTACACTTATTAATGTGATCGCAACCATTTTTCTTAACCTCTTGATTCTCTTTGGCGGTATGCCTCAGGTCCTCTCCGCTTCACCTCGACTCCCCAATGTGACTCCGCAGATGGGCAAACCCGAATTTTGGGTCAAAAAAATCAAAGATCCCACGAATCTCTTATTGACCCCGGAGAAGATTCAGAGGATGAATGAAGAAAATCTGAGAAGACCGGATCTCCGTCTCTGCAGGATAAAAGATCTAAAGGAAGACTGGACAAGGGAAGAGATCCTTTCTCTTCTGAAAGAGGATTGGAATTTTGGAAGGACCGATGAGGTCCGGTATGACAAAAGCGGAACCCCACTTGGAGAACCTTTTTGGAATAAATTAAGAAACAGTCTGAACCAGGAGTCTATAAAAGAAAGCGGCCGAACGCTTTACGCGCTTGTTGTTAAAAAGACCGATATTCGTGTCTTTCCTACAGCTGAACTCTCTTTGAGCACCCCTAACCATGATGAGTTCGATCTTTTTCAACATTCCGCTATCTCCATAGGGTCTCCGCTCGGAATTTACCACTTCAGCCAAGATAACGAATGGGCCTATGCCCAGACACCATTTATCCGCGGATGGATCAGGAGACACGATCTGGCCATCGCCAAAGAGAGAAAGGACGTGGTGGATTATGAAGAAGCGAAGAACCGACTGGTCATCACAGGAAATATGATTACTGTCTTCGGCGATCTCTTTCTTAAACATCCAGTCTTTGTTGCCCAGATGGGAGACTCTTTCCCTCTCCTACGTATCCCTGCCGGGAATAAAAGTACTGACGCACCCTATGTCATCCAGGTCCCTTGGAGAGAGAACAACGGAGACCTCAGTTTTCGGAAAGGATACATTCCCGCGCAGGAGGATGTCCACCGAGGTTTTCTCGCCTATACCCAGGAAAATATTGCACGCCAGGCCTTCAAAATGCTCAACCACCCTTACGGTTGGGGAGATAAACATGGCGGCAGGGACTGTTCCCGGTTCATCATGGATCTCTTCCGGACCTTCGGTATTCTGATGCCCCGGAATTCGAAAGAACAGGCGATGGTTGGCACGGATCTGGGTTTGGCAGAGGGGAAGTCCGCCGGGGAAAAAAGGCGGCTTTTAGATCGGGCTGTCCCGCTGGCCACCCTTATTCGCCTGCGCGGTCATATCATGCTCTATCTTGGCGAGGATAAAGGAAACCACTATGTCATCCACAGTATCTGGGAAGTCCAGGAATCAGGAAAGGCCGGCCCGACGGCAGAGAAAATCGGAAAGACTGTTGTTTCTGACCTAAGCCTCGGGGAAAAAGGACCCAAAGGATCGTTATTGGATCGCATCATCGATATTCGAATGATTGATCACCCCATCCACAGATAGAGTATCGAATCGGCGGAGCGATTCGCCTGCCATAAAAAAAGTGAAACCCTGTGACAGGTCGTTTCCACACCCATTGTTTAAGGAGATCTGGGACCGTCCTTGGATTGAAGTCTGAATGGCGGAAGGACTGAACAAGGTATTGGTAACAGGAGGGACCGGCTACATTGGAACAAGACTCGTGACCGAGCTGGTCCAGAGAGGGCATACGGTTCACGTCTTGAGGCGGCCTACCAGTAATACGGAGGGTCTGGAGCACGAAAGAATTCACCTTTTTCCGGGTGACCTCATGGATGGCGAATCGCTCAGAAAAGCAGGCGAGGGTTGTACTCAAGTTTATCATCTTGCCGCTTATGCAAAAAACTGGGCAAAAGATTCGAAAGCTTTTTACCAGAACAATGTCGAAGGACTCTGTCATCTCTGGGAAATGGCAAAGGCGTTGGCCGTGGAGCGAGTGGTGTTTACCTCCTCCATTGTGACGTGCGGGCCCACAGAGCCCGGTGTGGTGGGGGATGAAGAGAGACATTGTCCCATGCCTCGCTGTTACACGGATTATCAAGCGAGCAAAACGATCGGGGAGCAACGGTCTTGCGAATATGCCGGTCAAGGGCTCCCTCTAATCGTTGTGAATCCCACACGCGTATACGGCCCGGGAAAAATGAGTGAGGGGAACTCTGTCACCAGGATGATCGATCTCTACGATCGGGGAAAATTCCCTTTTCTCCTCAATCAAGGGCTCAATGTTGGAAACTATGCCTTTGTAGAGGATGTCGTTCGGGGACTCGTCCTGGCCATGGAGAAGGGGAAGATCGGTGAACGTTATATCCTCGGCGGAGAAAACGTCTCCCTCAAAACCTTGTTCAACCTCATTGACGAATGGAGTGGAAAAAACCATCTCCGATGGAGCATCCCCCCTAAGGTGGCTTTGTTCTATTCTCGGCTGGAACTGAAAAAGGCGGAGTGGCTTGGTCTCTATCCGCTCGTCACCCCCGGCTGGGCGGAGACTTTTCTTCAAGACTGGGTCTATTCCAGTGGAAAAGCCGAGAGGGAATTAGGTTATAAGATAACGCCCCTCAAAGAGGGGATACGAGTCACCTTGGAGTGGCTCCGTCAACTCAGAAAGAGAGCCGCATGAACCGGATTACATCTACCCTTATCCGGCAGGGGTTCCTCAGCAGAGGAAATAACAAATCCACTGTTATTCTGCTGAGCGTCCCGATGATCCTGACGACCTTCAGGTATTTCGGAACGAAGACTTTTTATCTGAATCATCTGGCGTCTGCCTTTGTTCTATTTGAAGATACCGAACTCACCTCCGTCCTCTACACATTCCTCGCTTCCTTCGTCCTCCTCGGCTTCATCCCCGCGCTCATTGTAAAGTTCATTTTCCGCGAACCCCTTTCCGTTTACGGCGTACGGTTCGGCGATATCCGATGGGGGATCAAGGCCTTTCTTTTTCTCGCTCCGGTGATGATTGCCCTTGCCTATCTGTCTTCACGGACGGAACCTTTTCGGCTCGAATATCCTCTCTATAAAGGGGCGAGCAGCTCTCTGTGGACGTCCGCTGTCTATGCTTTCTCTTACTTGGTGTTCTATCTCGGTTGGGAATTTTTCTTCCGTGGTTATATGCAGTTCGGATTAGAAGGAGCGTTGGGAGGCTGGAATGCCATTCTCGTCCAAACGCTCGCTTCCTGTCTGTTGCATACCGGCAAACCGCTCGGCGAAATATACGCTTCCATCTTCGGAGGAATCGTTTTGGGCATCATCGCCTGGCGCGGCCGTTCGTTGCTCTTCGTTCTTTTGCTCCATTGGCTTTTGGGTGTCTCTGTGGATGTCTTTGTATCCTATTTCTAAGACACAACCATCGGAGGAACGATTGAGCGTCATCCCATCGGAGCCTTTTCAGGAGTCTTCTTCGATGGACCCCTTTCTCTCGCGCCGATCTTATGGTCAAAATTCTTCGGGCGAGAAATTCCCCGGTCATTCTCGTCTTTTCAGATCAGAAATACCCTCTGCATCTGAAAAAAACGGTTATAATTGTGCTTGACAATTGTCCGAAAAAATATAGAATTTGTAAGGTTTAAACGGGCCAAGAGTGATTTGAAAGCGTTAGTAACGGGTGGAACAGGGTTTATCGGAAGCCATCTCGTCGAAGCACTTCTTCAACGGGGAGTCGAAGTCCGCTGCCCCCTCCGAAAGTCGAGCGATTTGAGGTGGCTGAAAGGTCTCCCTGTCGAGTTCGTCCATGGTGATTGTAATGATCAGACCTCCTTGGGAGAGATGGTGAAGGGTATTGATTGGGTATTTCATCTCGCCGGTGTGACAAAAGCCATCCGAGAGGAAACGTATTTTGAAGTAAACGGTTTGGGAACCGAGAACCTAATCCATGCCTGTCTCGAAAATAATCCTCGTCTTCAGAAATTCGTCTATGTTTCAAGCCAGGCCGCGGCAGGACCGTGTCGGAATGGAGACAGAAAAGAGGAATCAGACTCCTGTGAACCGGTTTCCTTCTATGGCAAGAGCAAAAGAATGGGAGAGGAGTTAGCCCTTGCGCATGCTGACGAAATCCCTCTCGTCATTTTACGACCTCCCGGAGTTTATGGGCCAAGGGATAAGGATTTTTATGCCTTATTCAAATGGGTCTCCAGAAGGATCAACCCCTGTTTTAGCGGGAAAGTCAGTCTCTGTTATGTCCAAGATGTCATCCAAGCCATCCTATTGTCCGCAGAGTCCCAAACGAAAAGCGGCGAGATATTTTTTCTTTCGGATGGCACGGATTATATTATGAGAGAAATCGGTGATACCTTTGCCCGGACGATGGGGGTCACCCCCCTTTCCATTCCCATCCCGAAATGGCTCATCCTCGGAGTCGCCTCCCTCTCGGAGTATCTCTCCATCGTCTCTCGGAAACCCAGGCTCATTAGCAGAGGGATGGCGGAACAGATGGTCCAGAAATATTGGACTTGCGACATCACAAAGGCCAAAACCATACTGGGCTTTCAACCCCAATTCCAGCTTTCGGAAGGGGCCCGATTGACCTACGAGTGGTACAAGAATCAAAATTGGTTATAGAACATCGAGAGGCGCCCTGCAGCTCTTTTTGGAAAAGGTTTGAACATTCATGAACAGACCCAAGGGTTGAGATGATCGAAAAAAGGAAAAACAATTGAGACTCATTTGACGGAGGTCAATGATATGACAAGACAGGAACTCCAGGTTGAAGAAGTAAAAAATCAACAAGACCTCATGACTTTCATTCGATTTCCCTGGGAGATTTATAAAGGGGATCAATATTGGGTCCCTCCTCTCGTCAAAGATCAGCTTCTGAAATTTAGTCCAAGTCATCCCTTCCGTTCCCATTCGGAGATGATCTTATTTCTGGCATACCGGGAGAAAAAGGTCGTTGGAAGAATTGCGGGCATCATCGATCACCACTACATTGAGTTTCACCAGGAGAAAGTGGGTTTCTTCGGATTCTTCGAATCCGTTCCTGATGCGGAGATAGCAGGAATTCTCCTCTCAAAGGTTGCGGACTGGTTGAAAGGGCATGGGATGGCGAAGATGGCCGGACCGATGAACCCTTCGACCAACGATGAATGCGGTCTTCTCGTCGAGGGGTTTGATTCCTCTCCTTGCTTGATGATGCCTTATAACCCTCCTACTTACCCCTCTTTGCTGGAGGGCTTTGGGCTGAGGAAGAAGATGGATCTTTATGCCTACCTCTTGGAGACGCCTACTTTCCATCTCGCTCGTCTGGATCGTATCACCGAGAGATTGAAGAAAAAGGAACCCCAACTTCATGTCCGTCCCATTGATCTTCGCCATTTTGGTGAGGAATTAAAAATTGTCAAAGAGATCTACAACGAGGCCTGGAGCAAAAATTGGGGATTCGTTCCAATGACCGATGAAGAGCTCGATCTCACGGCAAAGGATCTGAAGCCTCTGGTCGTAGCTGATTTGGTTCTTTTCGCCTACTGGGGGGATGAGCCCGTGGGTTTCTCTGTCGCTATCCCGGATTATTACGTGGTGCTCAAACACCTGAACGGAAAGCTCGGGCTTCTGGGCGCGATCAAGTTCCTTTACTATTCAAAAAAGATTCATAAGATTCGAGTGATGCTTCTGGGGGTGAAACATGACTTTCAGAAGAAAGGAATCGAAGGCCTCCTCTATATAGAGACCTTCAAGAGAGGGAACAAAAAGGGTTACCAGCAAGCAGAATGTTCATGGATTCTTGAAGAGAATGCCCTGATGCGACACGGGATCGAAGCGATGGGGGGAAAATCGTATAAAACCTATCGGATTTACGAGACCCTCCTCTAATTGGAAAGTAGAAGCTGGGAGGTAGTGGAAAAAAGCTGCTTTCTGCGCTCCACAGTCTACACGTTCTGAGTACCGCATTCCATATTCCACCATCTGTAAAGTCGGGGCCCAACGATCGTACACCCTATTGCCGATGCCATTCCGACCAGAAGATCGATCACGTAATGGTACCTCAGGTAAATGGTGGAGAGGATGAGAGCGCAGACAATAGGGAAAAGGAGATAGAAGAGAAGCCGTTGATAGCGATAGGCCAAGTATAAGACCATCAGGACGATCTGGGTGTGGCCGCTGGGCATGCAGTCCCGCTTATTGTGTTCCAGGGCATTCAATGTATTTGTGACAAAATCGGTGATCCAGCTTCCGTCAAGCGAAACGGAGTAAAGATGAGTTAAGGCATAACGAGGTCCCACAGCCGGGAAGAGGATATAGCCGATAAAGGAAACGTAGTATCCGAAGGCCAAGACAAAAACCGACCGATCCAGCTCCACCATCCGATTCCTCAAATAGAGGACGACGATGAAAACCACCGGGATGAAATAATAGCTGATGTAAGCCACGGACAGGATGTCTGTCAGCCACGGGACGATCCAGCGTTGCATCCAAAAGGTGGGCTGGACCCCGAAGATGGAAAAATCGATCCGCATCAGCCGGGCGTCGACATCCGGCTGGAGGTATTGGATCAAATCACCGAGGGATTCATAGATGAGGATGACAAATAGGATGGGAGAGAAATGATGAAAAAATGCTCCTGTCTTCCCCATTGCTTTTCGATCCCATGATAATTTCAGACCAAAAAGAAGACCTAACAGGACGAAATAACGAAAGAGCAAAGCATGCCAGCGCGGGATATGGCCATGGAAAAAGAGCGTTAAAATGACCAAACCGGTTAAGAAGAAAAGGGTCAACCCTTGAGCAGGAAGGATTCTTTTCATTTGTGAGAATTTTATATATATTATGAAGGAGGAAAAATCAAGGAGCCCTCACTCCATCCCTCTTCCCTCCGGGAGAGGGGCGGGAGAGGGGAGGAGAGTCCAATGCGATATTCACAATATCTGCTGCCCACATTGAAGGAGGTTCCTTCTGAAGCAGAAGTTCCCAGTCACCAGTTGATGCTTCGGGCAGGAATGATCCGGAAACTGGCCTCCGGCATCTATTCCTACCTCCCTTTTGGCCTTCGATCCATCAGAAAAGTGGAAGCCATCGTCCGTGAGGAGATGAACCGGGCCGGGGCCATTGAGGTATTACTCCCCTTCGTCCAGCCCGCTGAGCTCTGGCAAGAGAGCCACCGATGGGAAGAATACGGGAGCGAGCTGGCACGGTTCAAGGACCGGCACAACAGGGAGTGTTGTCTGGGCCCCACCCATGAGGAGGTGATCACGGACATCGCCCGGAAAGAAATCCGTTCGTATCGCCAGATGCCGCTCAATCTCTATCAGATCCAGACCAAGTTCAGAGATGAGATCCGGCCTCGGTTCGGCGTCATGCGCGCTCGTGAATTTATCATGAAAGATGCCTACAGTTTCGATGCCGATGAGAAGGGAGTGGACGAAAGTTACCGAAAAATGATCGAGGCCTATACGCGCATCTTCACCCGATGCGGCCTAAGATTCAAAGCGGTGGAGGCGGAGACCGGTCTGATCGGAGGGTCCTTCTCTCACGAATTTATGGTTCTGGCGGAAACAGGAGAGGAGACGATTGTCAGCTGTACGCACTGTTCTTATGCGGCCAATATCGAAAAAGCGGAATTCCGAAGACAAGCGAAAGAGGGACAAACCGATGGCAAAGGATCCCAGAAGCCTATCCAGAAAGTATTGACACCCGAAAAACGAACCGTAGAAGAAGTGACTCAGTTTCTCAACGTCTCACCCCGGGATCTGGTCAAAACCCTTATTTTTGACAGCGACAAAGGATGCGTCGCGGCCCTGGTCCGCGGAGACCACGAGATCAGTGAAAAGAAGCTGAAGGCGGTATGGGGTTCGGAAAACAGTCAATTGGCGAGTGAGGAGACCGTGGAAAAGATCACACGCGCCCCCAAAGGGTTCGCCGGCCCCATCGGTCTCTCCGTTCCTATTCTCGCCGACCTCGACATCCGGGAGATGGTCAACTTTGTCACCGGAGCGAACGAAAAGGATGCCCACCTCATCCATGTGAATACGGTCCGTGATTTTCAGGTCTCTCAATTTGTAGATATCCGAAGATTCGCCCCGGGAGACCGGTGCCCCCTTTGCGGGAAGGAGACCAGGATGGACAAGGGGATTGAGGTCGGCCATACCTTTAAGCTGGGGACCAAATACAGTAAGGCCATGGGAGCCACTTTCTTGGATGAGCAGGGGAGAGAAAGAGAAATTGTCATGGGGTGCTATGGGATCGGTGTGGGAAGAACGGTCGCCGCTGCCATCGAGCAGTCTTACGATCAAAATGGGATCATCTTTCCCATGCCCATCGCTCCCTTTCAGGTTCTCATCCTTCCGGTCAATATCAAAACGGACTTCCTGAAGGAGACGGCGGAGCAACTCTATCAAACGCTGTCGCAGAGCGGGATAGAGGTTTTGTACGATGACCGTGAAGAGAGTCCGGGGGTAAAATTCAAAGATGCAGACCTCGTCGGGATTCCCTTGAGGGTAACCCTTGGAGAAAAGAATTTGAAGAAGGGCCTGGTGGAAATAAAAAAGCGAAGGACCGGTGAGGTCCTCCTGGTAAAAAAAGAGGAGATTCTGTCAAAGATCAAAGAGATGATAGATCAAGAGATGGGAGGATTGGGATAGATCAATTTCAAATTCCAAATTCCAAATTGAAGATTATGGTTTGGAAACTTTGTTAATAAGATGATGGGTTTTCCGACGGAATAAATCCAAACCTCTCGCGAATGACTCGATTGAACCTCGGCCGGTAAATCAGTTCAAATGTTTCCTCTTTTCCGGGGAAGAGGCTGCAGGCCGCCCGTTTCACGTTCTCCACAAGCTCCTGCGCTTCTTCAAATGACAGGTCATCTTGCTGGATCGACAAGATAGAAAAGTCAACTAAGAACCGCAGATAACGAAGCTTTCGGTTCTCCTCTCTGATTTCTTGGTCATTTATTTCCATTTTCTTTGCGGTAATTTCTTGCCTTTTCCTTCCTCCTTCTCATATAACAGGCGACCATTTTCTTGTAAAGGTCTCAGCCAAAAACGCACAGGGCTGGGTCGGGGAATTCTATATCTGTCCAATCGTCTTTTGAAATCTGTGTAATCAGAGGTTTCTCAAAAAGGCTTTAGGGATTCTTCAGAGGCCTCATAAATGGTAATGTCAATTGTTTTGTGTCAGCAAAAGAAATGGGGTAGCTGTTCCTTGTTTAAGATTCTCGTAAGTAAAGACTGAATACAGAATTCGTTCCATACTGGTTCGATCACTGAAGGTCCCCATGGGTCGGCTTCTTCTTCGAACCTCCCGGAATCGT
>DBZJ01000020.1 GCA_002311635.1 Syntrophaceae bacterium UBA1163 | reverse complement strand
CTAATTTTTAGAGGAACCCTTAATTTTTTGCTATAAGCAATTCAGATGATTCTATTTTTTAGATTAATTTGTCTCAAGTTACATTAATCTTTTTTTAATCTCTTATGTTCAAAAGAGTAATCTCGCAATTTGTTGGGAAAGGCAGATTTTGCTAAGTTAGGAAATATTTTTATTTGTAAAGAGATAAGATTAGAATCGGCAGACATTGTCAGGTTGGTTCTTGATTGGTGGTTACACTTACAAGTCGTCAACTTTAGGTTGAACTGGAAAACTAAGGATTGCTGGTAGAAAGCGAGAATAACCTTCAAAACCAAAAGAGGTATTTAGATTTCTTTTCATCCCAATTTACTCCGTCTTTAATGGCACTTTAAGGAGCCTTTGGAATTTCTGTGCATTTGCCTCACGTCTCAAGAAAGTTTCGATGTTGAAGTCAAAGCTACCTTGAGTGGCTCCTTTGTAGATCCAAA
The DNA here is from genome assembly GCA_002311635.1 of Syntrophaceae bacterium UBA1163. Classification (GTDB taxonomy): domain Bacteria; phylum Desulfobacterota; class BSN033; order BSN033; family UBA1163; genus UBA1163. The sequence goes on along the minus strand of DBZJ01000020.1, from coordinate 14,869 downwards.
ACCCGCTCTGATAGACGTAAAAAATGGAATAATCGAAGATATGGCCTTCACCAAAGTCGCCCGCAGCGACGTTGGCTTCAGCCTGTGCGGCGGTCTTGAAACCGAAACGTTGCCCTTGAAATGAAGTAGCATTAGCGGAGGGACTCTGTTCATTGGACTTGTACTCGGCTTTGAAACTGATCGTCAACCTGTAAGGGGACACCAGTGAAGTTGTCCGCTGAATATCAAATCGGAATGACTCGGCGATAAACCGATACTTGTCGACCCCGTAGTACGCTGGCTTGTATTGGTGCACAAACTGGCATTCGCCGGACAGCATGTCTTGCCAAAGTCCCATCAGCCGTTCTCCTGAAGAGACTATCTCTTGCTCTTCGGCGAAAGCCGATGCTGACTGAGCAGAGGTAAAAAAGAGTAGAATAGCTACGGCTACCCATGGCAAAAAGAACAAGGTCTTCCTCGATCTGAATCTCATCGCTTGCGCGGCTTCTCGCTCGGTGATCACTGTCTTGCCCTCCTTACGTTCCCTTGGCATGCCGGAACCTCTTGTAACGGACGCCCGGGGGTGCAGGCGAATTTCTGGCTTTCGTTATCTTTCATCCTACACTTAATGACCGCTGATGTCATTAGTGGACACGAAAGACTCTCTTATACTGTAACTTATGATTACCGTTTTGAGTGCATTTTGTCAATGAGATTTCAGAAATCTCAGCCAGGCCGATATTTTGCTTGCCTGCGGATAAGCAATTTGCCTAATCCTTATGATAGGTCACAGAAAATAATGGTAATAGAGGAGGATAGAGATACATGAAAGCCTGGGTTGTTAAATGTAGGGAGAATAGGGTAGACAATATTGAGGGTTGGCACTGGGATAGGTATTTTGATGGAGATAATGATGCTGGTTGGAACTGGGGTGGCTCTGATTGGATTAGAAGTAATGAAAGTAAAAAATATATTCGTGAGCAGGTGACGAAAGGAGACCTCGTAATTTGCTACCAATACGAAGGGAGACAAATCGTTGGCTTAACGCGCATGAAAACCGATGGGGCGGAAGAAGAACCTGGATCAAATGAATACAACGTACTAAATTTTGTGTCTCCCAAGCAATCACTTCGGTTAGATTCTCCATTGAGCATTCAAAAACTGCGGGAGACGGGATGTAACCCAAAATGTTTTGGCCCTGGAAGACAAGGAACAATATTCCCTATTGAGGCAAAGGAGCTTAATAGCATTGTTTCTGCTATCGGGAGAAATTCCCAAATCGACGGAAAAAAATTAAGCGAATGGCTTAAAAAGATTGGCTATGCAGATACCCATGGCTTTGCCGGTAAGAAACTCACTGCCTCAATAGGTACCCGTGACTCCGGATTTCCTGATCCTGCGACAACTAAGAAAATTGAAAAAGTTGCAGTAAATTTCGTTACAGCTATACTGGAAGACGAGGGGTGGAATGTAAAATCTGTAGAGCCAGATAAATGCGGGTATGATTTATTATGTTTAAAAGGGAAAAAAGAATTGAATGTGGAAGTGAAAGGCACTTCCGGGAAAGAAGTACATTTTACGATTACCGCTAGTGAAGCCCAACAGGCAAAGGTGAATCCACATTTTATGCTTTATATTGTTACAGATATTCTTTCTCGAGGTCCAGAAATGCATACCTGGACCGGAGTAGATTTTTTGAGAGATTTTGCTCTCTCTCCTATACAATATAATGCAAGACCAAAGCTTACCACAAAGTAAGCTATTTAGAAATCTACGTCCTATCAATACAAGCAATAGTCGCGGAGAACATTGCTGTAATAACTGTTCATCTCAGGGCGTGGTGTTTAGGCCGATACTTTCAACTGATAATCTTCAATTTTTAAGGTTCCTTGGTGTCGACCTGGATCGGCTATGTATAAACTTTATAAATTACTCTGTTGGTAGAGAAGTCAACTCGGCAAATCCCCACGTTCCACCTTGAAATTCCTTTGAACCTTATCTCCTCCCACTTTTCACCTTAACACCTTAACACGTGAAAGGTTATCCATCATTAAATGAATAGGATTAACCGGTTATATTTGAGACAGCTGTTTAGGGAGGGGATAAACACGGGCTTAACACCATTAAACACCCCTTTTATAAGACGGTGGCTCTTATTCTGAAGGAAACAATGGAGGAAGCCGGAAGCAGTTTGCTGAAGATCGTCCCGGTTGAGGCTGATGTGGTTGTTGTGGACAGTTGGCCAGAGAAATGGTACTTCCCGCCGAAAAGTTCGATCCTAACTTTAATACAGGGCAAGCTTTGTCTTTGACTGTCTGGCGCTTACACCTACGAATCCTCAGCACCAATCAGCACTATATACTGAGGATTACTGTTAGAAAGTGAATAAAAGATTGGTACTGGTATACGGAAATCTTTGTAGTCTATTAGGCAGAGGGCGACAGAGATTGAAGTTTTGTCTTTGAAGCCCTCCCCACTCTGTTTTATAACTCTTACTCTGGTTATAAGAGTTAAAAGCTTGGGTGAACAAGGCAAGATGAGAAACATACTAAATTCCATTGTATAGAAATTATTATGGGGGAATTTTCCACTCCGCTGAATAAGAATAAAAAGGATATTTCTCTGACGTTCCTATTCTTATATAAGTCCAATCAGCAGGGGATTGTTGGCGGAAACAATAAGCCTTTTCCCAATCGGGAAGATGAAAGTAAATGTAATGACCGATGAGAATACCATCTATGGGAGCTATTTCTTGGAGTTTTGACGCAATATTTGCTGCAAAACCAATGGTCACAGGATCGTTGTCTGATCGAACACCTAATTTGCCTACGAGTAAATTCCCCCCATCGACTCCGATACGGTAATGAATTGGTTCAATTTTTTTGTTTTCGAGGTAGGAGTTTATTGGTTTGGCTATCGCGTATCTCATTGTTGTTGCAACATCAATTATATCCTTTACCATTTTAGACTCATCTCCGTAAGCGGTATCGAAAATGGCCATTAGCCCGTCTCCGGTAAATTTCTCTATAACACCGTCCCAATCGTTCACAATTTGTGCCATTTCTGCGAGAAATAAATCCAGGGTTAGCAGAAGATCTTTCGGAGCAGTTCGCTTTGATCGTTCGGTAAAGGAGACAATATCAACAAAAAGCACAGCTCCAGTAATAGAACGTGCTTCTCCAATTTGAAGATAGCGTGGATCTGGAATTTCAACACGTGGTTTTATTTTCCCACTGAGTTCATCAAAGCGCCCACCACGCCGCCATGTTCGATCCCAAAGATCATCATAATATTGCTTATCCCAACTCATTTGAGTGTTGCCATTATGAAAAGCAATACAATTGAACTTACTGAGATTAAAGCAAAGCCGGTAGCCCACTTCAGAACCTTAAATTTGCTTGCTGTAATCTTGGCAAGTTCGTGCGTTTGATGAACAATATCACTCCAAAAATCATAATCGGTGGAGGATAATTTGGATTCAAATGTCTCTATTTTCATTTCTGCTACACTTGAATACGCGATGAGAGATGTATATTCACCAACCTTTGCCCCAGATCCTGTTATAGGGAAAGCAACTATCAGGGAACAAATGAGAACGCCAAATAATCCAAGAACAGCAATTAGATATAGAACACCATTTAACCAGGTTATACATGTCATCTCTGTTGCAAACAAAATCTTTGTCCTTTCAATTATTGCTACACCAAGGAGAACACCTGAAGAGCCAATTAGGAATGACGCTTTCTGGTTTGCCAAGGCTATGAATTTATCATATCGATTAAGAATAGCTAAAAGATTGGATTCAGGTGTTCTTCTCTCTTGAGGGATACTCATCTTTGGTGATTCTGGAAACCCAGCTTCCTTGCTTGATAAGCCTCCAGCTTCTGATTTTATTGATATTTCACCCATTTTAATCCCCGCTAATAACAATCGTTCTCTTAATCATCTTTGTGATCCTCCTCGTTGTTAGGAATAGCAATGTTTTCTGATACCGGTTTTATTTTTTGGAGCTTTCTTGGTAACCATCATTCTCACATCCATTACTCTCTTCTCAACCTGCAGCTTTATCCACCATGTGGAATAGTGATGAGAATTTATTTGGGGATGGGTAAAATATACGGAAAAGGGAGTAGTATGTCAAGGGAAACTGACTACAAGATATTGCGGTGACCTCCTTAGCTGAATTCAACAATTACCAATTCAAATCCTGCATGCTTTGCCAAAAATCTGGATTGAGGACTTCAAGGAAGAACTCAACAATCTCTTACCCATCCCTTTCCATACAACGTAAAGATCCCGGATCACTGCGTATAAAACGTAATGGGTAAAGTCCAGCGTTCATTTGGGCAGCCCTTAAGCTTATTCAAATCATTCCGTATTTAAACGAGAAATTCGGTCGATCAATGTAAATACCATACTCCATATGTCAATGAAGACCCATACCGTTTCCCACAAAGATAGAAGGCTAAGGAGTTAAAGGACCGGAGATGACCCTGATGACTCGACTCGATGCCTGGTGGTGTGAAGGTGGGGTGAAGGGGTTAAGGATAGAGTTTATTGGTGAGGTCAGGGATGAGCAGTTGCTGTGAGATAGGTTGCCAAAATATTTACTTCCAAAGCTTTCAAAATGTAATGACCTCCAATTTCTAATCACCTTTCAACTATCTCTTTATTGGAATAGTGACTCCTTTCTCAATATAATAGCCATACTGTCCTGAAAGTGGACTCCCGTCATTGTGATTGTTTCCTCCATCCTCGAAATAATGCGTGTGGCCCCAGTGGAATTCCCAATCTTTGTTGACATCAGCTAGGACTTGCCTCCATCCTCGAACTGCCGCGTGCCTATCGGGATTTGATTTCGCAGGATGAGGCGCCAATTCAAAGTCTAAGCCTAGCTTGTCAGCAATTCGCACAGCCTCTCGTCCTATTTGCCAGCCAGCATCGTTGTAAAAATCGAACCGATGACCATGATCAAAGAATATCTGCTTTCCAAAGCCCTTAAAAATTAGATAATCCGGGCGCAGAAACAAATCCAGATTATGATTGCTTATTACAGTATATAGCCTGTTTGCCTTTTGATACTGGTCTACTATCGAAACCAGATCTTTGTGAGCATTATAAATGCTTGAAAGATCGTAGCCCCGCCACACATCCCAAAATTCTGATGCGAAGAGAGAGTAGCCTTTCTTAAAAGCGTCTTGCAGCAGGTCAATGATCTCAGGTTCTTTTCGACTTATCTTCAATGGATCATATTCGTCTCCTGCAGCCGCATGAATGTCGCTCAAAACCAGAACCCTGTCAGGTAGCACAAGACTCGATGTATTTTTAATTCCATTAAACCATTTCAAAATCTCTTCTGTGGTAGGCTCTAATATGCTCATGTAGTCCTCCTTTCCAGACAAACGCGACTGTGGATAAATACTGCTTTCCTATCCAGCAGAAACATTCAAAAAGAGTATATAATCTGAGTTAGCAATGGCGATTAAAATCTCAGGCCATTATTCTACTTTGAAAAGTTTTTTGAATGGATATCCTATGGCATTAATTCTTTCCTTTCCAAGAATCCACCCTCCAAGGAAATAAATCAAAGGAAAACCTGCGACAAAAAGGGCCAAAAATTAGTCACTGTTTATCTTACTCGCTTTCGCGATAAATTGGAATATAAAGAGATTGGAAAATATTCTGGTTAGACCACTTCATCATGATTTGATATATTATCGATGCATAATGATATTTACAAGCAAGCAAAACTACACGAATGATTACCATATCCTTTAAGATGAAGGAATCACTGGACATAAGAACGTATTAAGAAGAGTCCACGGATCTTCATTTTTCTTCTTTAACCCGTTTAAATCAAACAGGTATTTCCCACCGCAAAACCTGCCTTCAATGCAAATACCACCTTCTCTCCAGATTCTACTGAAAGTCCAGACCGTTTCCCACAAAGATAGAATGTTAAGAAGTTAAGGGACCGGAGATGTCAACTCGATGCCTCTGGGGTAGGATGGAATTATGGGGTGAAGGAGAGAGTGCGGAGGTGAGGGCAGGAATTGAGAAGTAACTGCGTCCTTACCCCTCTAAGCCTCCGAGAAGGCACCCGATGAGACAGATTAATAGTATTGACAGAGGCAGGGATGATGGTTCAACCTGTAACCCGTATCGGGAGAAGCTAAGGGAACTGAGATCAGAAAGAGAAAGGAAGGTCAGGTTCGTCCAGCACCTTGAGCATCAGGAGCAGCGACTAAATAGGATGGCAGAGCTAATCGAAGTGGCACCAAGTGAGATGGATGAACTACTCAACTTAATCTTGGAGTACTGGCGGAGTGCAGGGGTGATAACTGCAAGGGGACTGGTAAGACTGCCAAAGAGGACTCTGTAACCAGTTGACATTAAAAGCTAATAATTTTTTCTTATATAACTAAAGGGGGTCTCAATGAGTGCAGTATTTCCCTACATTCTACCCTCAAAATTTCTATTTAAAATAATGGGTTACACCAAAGTATCTAAGATAGTTTCTTAGATGTTTAAGGGGTATTTGGGGGGTCTTTTGGATATGTGTTGAATAGCTTTTCTAAGAATCTCTCCAACACCCTGTTTATCCTATTATGTTCTTCAACCAATTCATTTAGTTTCTGAGCAATAGGATCGTGATTAGTTGTTTGAAGTTTCTCCATCTTTCCCACACCCTGACAATGTTTTTAGCTGGGTGAGTTATGCTCTGTGCATCGTAGTAAACTAAACTGATATCACTTGAACTATAAAGTTTCCAATCCGCCCCATAAACATCACCGATAGAAATGATGATTAATCCAAAAACCAGAAGGGCAATTCGTAGCTTCATTGATCTCCTCCTTGGCCATTAGTTGTTAGCTCGGAGGCTTTATTATGATTACCAAATTTGACAATTTTAACATCAACTCCCGCTTTTTCTTCTCTAAGCTTAGAGTTCTCTATTTCAACTTTGATTATTTTCTGTTTTTGTTTCAAGATTTTAGTCTCAAGTTCCAAAATCTTATGCTTAAGACGATCAACCTGTACTTGCAATTTTTGATTTTTTTGATGAAGAGCGGCTATCGTATCAAGTTTGAGATTCGTTCTTTTTATTGGTTTGTTTTTCATGGGATCATACTCCTTAGTTTAAATTCTTCAAGAGCTTTATTATTTCCAACCCAGTATTCCTTTGTCTTTAGAATCTTCCCTTCCTTATCGCAGGTGAACTCCCAGCAGTACCAACCTGAATATCGGAAGCTTTCCCCATAATAAGCAAAGTAGTAGTGTTTTATATTATCTCCATCAGGGGCAGAGTTGTGGGTTACCATCATATCCCACCCCGCCATCTTCTTTTCCATCTGTGCAATATTAGAGACGTGAGCACACCCACTTAACAACCCCAACACCATAGCCAACACAATTAATTTTTTCATTTTGATCCCCCATATCCGGTTGAAAAGTATCAAATTAGGATCAGGATGTCAACGGAGGTGGAGAAGGGGGCAGGAAGTATGAGTAGGATTTATTCAGTTCCGAAGGCAAGATAGGCTGGACTGACCTTTAGTAAGTCGGCAAGTTTTATTAGCATTTCTCTTCTGGGTAAATTTCGTCCCATTTCCCAATTCTGATAAGTTCGGTATGGTACACGAAGAAATATAGCCATTTCTTTCATGTTCACGGTTCCGTTGAATCTTTGTAATCTTGCTTTTCTTATTCTGTCTCCCTGTTCTTTTTCAAGGTCGTTGCTCATCACTTTTTCATCAAGTTAATGAAAATTTAATGAATTTCAGGTCACTAATCTAAGAAAAGCTAAGCCCACGGACGGATTTGAACCGCCAACCCGCTGATTACAAATCAGCAGCTCTACCATTGAGCTACGTGGGCCCATGATTAGAATATCCCGTTTAGGGGACCAAACCTTCCGCCGTTCGTATTAAGTCCTTCTTTAATTAAACCAAGGAAAGATTATTTGCATCCCATGAGCAAAGCGACGATGGTCCATCCAAACAGGATAACCAAAAAGATAATAAACTGTCTGATTAATTTGGGATCCATAGGCCTCCTCGCTTTATTAAAGATCGCAGATGAACCGTGTTGTATGAATTAGGCCCCTGTTGAATAAACATGCCTTTCTATCAATAACCGCAGACCGTATAATCAAAGAAAAAATTCATACGATAACAAACTGGATTGTTTTTTTCCTTGAAATAGTATATTGAAAACATGTATATGTAAGTCCTATTATGAAAAATTTTAGAAATTATTTCAAGGATGAAAACATAATGGAAACCTGCGGCGTGGATTTGGAAGGCCGGATTCATGATCGATTTATGACGGAGTAAAAGGAAAGGAGCAAAGAAATGGGACTGGGATTGGCTCTGATCACACTTGGCATGCTGATCCTTTTGGATCGCATGGGTACGGGATATGGGTTAAGGGAAGGATGGCCATGGATCGTCGTGGCTCTTGGAGTCGGAGGTATTTTCCGTAACAGAAAAAGCCTGGCCGCTTGGGTTACCACGATCATCGGCATCTTCATCCTGGGAGCGAAGTACTACACTCTCCATTTTTCGATCCCAGGAGTCATCCGAACTTACTTCCTGCCGGCTCTTCTCATCGTGATCGGACTGCTCTGGCTCTGGAAATATAATAAGGATTGATTTCCAATTGCGGAGTGCGGAATGCGGATTGCAGATTCTCAAATTCGCAATCCATGTTCATCCGTAAACATTACTTTATCCGGATCTATCATTTCCCTGTCAGTCTCCGATTTGGATCTTACGTTTAGATTTGGAATTCCGAAATCCCTGCCTACCGGCAGGCAGGTGCAATCCGAAATCCGAAATTATTAAACTGGAATGAGCCCGGCGACGACCAGAATGGTGAGTTCTCCCTTCCCCGTATTGGTCAGCTCGTGAAAGTGACCGGCTGGAATTTGGATGGCATCGCCCGGTTCCACCTCGCAGACCTCATCCCCTACCTGTATGCGTCCCTGGCCGCTCTGGATGATGTAAATCTCTTCCATAGGGTCCACATGGCCAATGAGCCTGTCGCGGGGTGGCACCGAGGCATGGGCAAGAAACATCAGGGTTTGAAGATGGCGCGTATCCAGAATCATGTGGGCCACACCACCCCCATGGGCCCGATAGCGGGTCGCTTTCACTTCGGAATGCTCCAAGTTGCGTCGTATCATCAATCGTTTCCTCTCTCGAAGCCAATTTTTTTGCGATGCATCGCTTCCAAACAGGCCTTTCATTTGCACCAGGAGATTCATCTCCCCGTGACTCAAGAATTCTACTCTCCTGAACCGGAGGATTATTTGGCCTTCATGGAATTCAATCTCTGAAGGATGGATTGCGCATCCTGGATCATGTCTTCGATGACCTCTCTGACACTTTTTATTTTGTGGATCAATCCCACGCATTGGCCGCAGCCGATGATCGTCCCATCCACATCTGCTTCTCGATAAGCATTTGGGCTCATTCGACCACCCATGGCGGTGAGCAGCTCTTCCAGGCTCGCTCCCTCCTGTTCTAATGAAAGTATTTTCTCCGCCGCCTCGGTTTTCAGCACTCTTGCTGCGTTCTTGATCGAACGGTAGATCATGAGAGTATCGCTTTCCGTTGCGTTGACGAATGCTTCCTTGATCCGTGGATGGGCAGGACATTCTTGGGTGGCCACAAATCGTGTTCCCATCACGACCCCTTCCGCGCCCAACGCAAGGGCGGCCAAAAAGCCCCTGCCGTCTGCAATTCCGCCACCTGCAATGACCGGGATCTTAACGGACTCAACTGCCTTGGGAACGAGGATCAGAGAGGTCACTTCATCCATCCCGGGGCGTCCTCCACACTCGAATCCGACAATTGTCACCGCGTCCGCCCCAACGGATTCCGCTTTCTGGGCAAAGCGAACGGATGGAACTTTGTGGATGAGTTTAATCCCTTCGCTTTTCAATTTTTCAATGAAAGGTTCCGGGCTCCTTCCCGATGTTTCCACCACCGGAACCTTTTCCTCTGAGATGACCTTGAGCAGTTCCATCATCTGCTCCTCATTGGTTAATCCCGGCAGGATGGACATATTTACGCCAAAGGGCTTTGAGGTTTCCTCCTTCATCCGACGGATCTCTTTCCTTAAACTCTCCTGATCAGGAAAGGAGTGGCTTGAAATAATTCCCAGTCCTCCTGCCTCGGAGACGGCTGATGCGAGCTGGGCCGTGGCAAGCCACTGAAGTCCACCTTGGATGATGGGATATTTGATCCCAAGCATTTCAGTCAAGCGCGTCGCGAACATGGCATTCTCCTTTAATTTTCGGGTGGAAAGGTTACCGCTAGTTAGAATTATCCCGCATTCGGAATGAGTTTGCAATGTTAACGCAGGTCTTCATCGCCCCTATTTTCCTGCGTGCCGGAGGACCAGATGAATGCTATCAAATCGACTGCGGCAGAATGGGCACTGCAAAGGATGGGTTGCAAGTAACCCGAGTTCCATCCCTTGATCAGCCTGCCGGGCTTCGTTTGCATCTCCTTGGCATTGGGCCGAAGGGCAATAGATGCCTGATTATTTTCGTAAATAATTCTTGTAGTTTAGTCATGAATATGATAAATATTCCGAAATTGTTTGTAGCTCCAAAAAGGAGGTGGGGGAATGGCTTCCTACAAAGTAATATTTTTGGGTCTCTCGGTGATCGGCCTCGACGAGGAGACGCATTTGCTCGAAGGCCTTCAGAAAAAATTTAACCTCACCCCTGAAAAGGCTGAAAGCTTGCTTCAGAGGGTCCCCATCGTGGTGAAGAAAGGCCTTTCAAAAGAGGAGGCGGAGAGATATGTGAACGTCTTTGAAGAAATTGGGGGAAGAGTCAATGTGGAGGAAGAGGAGGAGCCGATTCCTACTCTTGACATTACCCGGGATTATGAAGCTCCATCTCGGCCTGAATTTAGGCCCGGTCCCAAGCCTGAACCGAAGCCCGCCTTTACCCAGAGGCCCGAACCCGAGAAGAGGGCTCCTGCCAAGGGAATGGTCATCTGCCCCCAATGTGGGTTTGAACAACCCGAAACGGATGAGTGCATCAAGTGTGGCGTTATCATGTCTAAGTTTGTCCAATTTCAAGAAATGGCCCGTTCGTATGAGGGGCAGGTTCGGGAGATTTCATCAAAAGAGTATACCCCATGGGAGAGTGGAGAGGGTTTTATTGGGGCTTTTTTAAAGACGACACAAGAGGCCCTTTTTTCCCCGACCAAGTTTTTTGAGAAAGCGGCCGCGGGCGAGGGATACTGGTCTCCACTGATTTACGGCTTGATCGCCGGGATCATTGGAAATGGGTGTGCCATCTTATGGTTTTGGCTATTCATGGCGCAGCTCATCCCCATGGACAAGATCCCTTTTCAACATAGTCTTTCCATCCTCCGACTCATTATTCCTTTGCCTTTCCAGTTAGCCATCGCCATTTTCATTGGAAGTGCTATTATCCATCTCTGTCTCATGCTTGTAGGCGGGAACAAGCGGGGGTACAAGACAACCTTCCGTGCCGTTTGTTATTCTTACAGTGCTCAACTTTTTAATATTGTTCCTTTCATCGGGAGCCTTATCGGATTTATTTATATGATCATCCTTTTTATCCTTGGGGTAAGAGAGGGGCACGGCATTGGAACGGGGAAGGCAGTTTTAGCCGTCCTCCTCCCGATGATTGTCATCTTCGGACTCATTATCGTTGCCATTGTTCTGGCGGTGATGTTCGTTGGGTCAACGGGGCTCCTTGGTGGAGTTAGAGCGTAAGTTCAAGGAAAGAAGCTTCGGGGATGAGGAGGTAGCCCTTTCGAGATGCTGCTAGGTCCTCTTTTCTAAAGGGGAAAACTCGGATTGTCTTGGCGGAATAAGAAAATCTTTCTTCTGTTTGGAAAAGGGAGGCGAGAAGGGATTTAGAGACTTGTTTGCGAAAAAACTAAGTTATTAAGGTTTTGGGTCTTCATAAAAAGGGGTCATTGAGTGCCCCTTTTTTATTTTCGATTTGCACAAAATGAGGAGTAACAGATTACTCCGCTGGATTACGGAAAACGATGGACAAGAAGCGAATCAAAAGGAAAGATGAAAAAGATAGGAGAAAGCGGCACCCCGATCTTTCGACAGAAGAGATCCTTCAATTGATGAGGGAAGACGATCGCCCTCTTCTTTTAAGGGAGATCCTGCGTCGTTTAAGTCTCCAGAAAGAGCAGAGGCAAAAGGCGAGGGGACTCCTCAGAGATTTGGCGGAAGAGGGGAGGGTGGTTCGGATTCGAGGGAACCGCTACGGCCTTCCGTCGAAGATGAACCTGATCGTCGGCAGGATCAAAACGCATCCGGACGGGTACGGGTTCGTCATTCCGGAAGCAGAAGGGGAAGAGGATATCTTTATTAGCCCCAGAAATCTGAAGGAGGCGATGCATGGAGATCGTGTCGTCGCAAGGATTGAGTCGATCCGGAAGAAAGGAAAAGAGGGCAGCATCATCCGGATTCTGGAAAGAAAGACGCGTAAAGTCGTCGGTAGGTTTCTGAGGGGGAAAAATTATTCTTACGTCCTCCCTGAGGACGAACGCATCCTTCCTGAAGTCTTCATCCCGGAAGGGGAGACGAGAAGGGCAAGGCCGAATCAGATCGTGGTGGCGGAAATTACCCGGTACCCGACGGAGAGGGCGAGACCGGAAGGGAGAATCACGCACATTTTGGGATATCCTGATGATCCGGAGATTGATCCACAAATCATCATCCATAAATATGACCTCCCTTCCCGGTTCGGGTCCGCTGCGCTGGAAGAGGTGCAAAGCCTCCCTTCGGCTCCCTCCTCCCACGAATACCGAAATCGGGTTGACTTGAGAGGGATTCCCACCTTTACGATTGACGGAGAAAACGCAAGAGATTTCGATGACGCTGTCTCCGTTGAAAGAGAAAGGGACGGAGGCGTGAAACTGTTCGTATCGATCTCCGATGTCAGCCACTATGTCAGAGAGGGAACATCTCTTGACGACGAAGCTTATTCGCGTGGCACCAGCGTTTATTTTCCGGACCGCGCCATTCCCATGTTTCCGGCGGAGCTTTCGAATGAAATCTGCTGTCTTCGTCCCCGAGTGGACCGGCTGACGCTCACGGCCGAGTTGAGATACGACGGAAATGGAGAGAGAAAAGGCGTTCGATTTTACCCCAGTGTGATCCGAAGCGGTGAAAGACTCACGTACACCTGGGTCAAAAAAATTCTGGTCGATGGGGATCCGGAACTCAGGGAACGATTCAGTCCTCTCCTTCCCTCCTTGGACCTTATGGCTGATCTCTGTCAAGAACTTCGTCGGAGAAGGACGGATAGGGGGACCATGGACTTTGATCTTCCAGAACCCGAGATCATCCTCAATCTCCAGGGGGAGACCGAGGATGTCATCCGGGCGGAGAGAAACCTGGCCCATCAGATCATCGAAGAGTTTATGATCGCCGCCAATGAGGCCGTCGCTCATTTTATGGAGGAGAAAGGGTTTCCGTTCATCTACCGAATCCACGAACCTCCTAAAAAAGAAGCGATCGATGAATTTAGAAGGTTTATATCCCAGTTAGGATACAGGATGAGAAAAGAGTCGGACCATTCCTCAAAGGAATTCCAGAACGTCCTTTCGGATGTTAAGGGAAGGCCCGAGGAGAGGGTGGTAAACGAGATTCTCCTTCGATCGATGAAGTGGGCCAAGTATTCTGCCAAGAACTTGGGACACTTCGGCCTGGCCTCGGATGGCTACACTCATTTTACTTCTCCTATTAGAAGATATCCTGATCTGATCGTCCACCGGCTTTTGAAAAAGGTCCTGTCCAAAGAGGAGATGAAGGTCTCGGAGGAAGGTTTGGCTGAAAGGGCTGACCATCTCTCCAACAGGGAGAGGGTGGCCATGGAGGCCGAAAGAGAGATTTTAAATCGATACAGGGTGCGCTTCATGAAGAATAAGATCGGCGAGGAATATGAGGGGATCATCAGCGGGGTGGCCGCTTTTGGTTTCTTTGTGGAACTGAAAGATATTTTTGTAGAAGGGCTGGTGAGAATGACAAGCCTCCACGACGATTATTACCTGTATCATGAGAAAAAATACTGCCTTGTCGGTGAGAGGACTCACAAGACCTTTCGAATTGGCGACGAGGTCAGAGTGAGGGTGGATCGGGTAGATGTCGAAAGACGCCATATCGATTTCGGGCTGACTGACATGAAAGATAAAGAGACTCGGAGACGGGGCGACTCGGTGACGCGGTGATCAAAGAGAAACATTCTCCGTGTCTCCCTATCCCAGTGTCTCCCCGTTTATCTTTTCGGCTATTCTTCGGTGGATTCGTGACATAGGATAAAGATGAAGCTTTTGGATGGCGACCCAATTTCCCTTTCTTTTCCCATTGATCGCCTGGCAGTGATAAACCTGCAGAGTCAGTTTGAAGTGTGAGAAAGTCTGCCTGAAAGTTCCGATAAGCTCCTTGACGTCGACCGTTATCCCGATGTCTTTCTTAACGTGATTTCTTAACCTCAGTCTTAACTTTGACCTTTGCTTTTCTTTCATCCTCCAATCCGGAAATTCCCATAGCCCTCCCAGAAGGCCCGAAGGCGGTCTCTGCCTGAGGAGAACTTTTCCATTCCTCTTGATTACCGCCGAAACTGCCTCCAGATGGGGAATGGCTTTTTTTGTCCTCTTTGATGGGTATCTCTCAGGCCTTCCTGAGGCTCTTGCCTTGCAAACATCACGCAAGGGGCAGCGGTCACAATCAGGTTCTTTAACCGTGCATAGCATTGAGCCGAGATCCATCAGGGCCTGGTTGAAAGGGTATGAAAGTCCTTCCGGGAGTAGGGTTTCAGAGATTCTCCACAGAAGATCATCGGTTTCGCCTCTTGCCGGATTATCTGAAACAG
>DBZJ01000023.1 GCA_002311635.1 Syntrophaceae bacterium UBA1163 | reverse complement strand
GTGACGACGTTCTGCGTCATCGTCGCGTTCAGCCGAACCTGGCCGACTTGCCCTTTGAACACCCGGCCGGGATAGGCGTCTACAGTAAACGTTACCGGCTGGCCTTGAAAAATGCTGCCGACGTCAGCTTCGTTGACCGATACCCATGCCTGAATGCGCTTGAGATCTCTTGCAATGAGAAACAGGCTGGGCGCACTCAGGCTGGACACGACGGTCTGGCCAATGTTAACTCGCCGGTCAACAATCACACCCTTGACGGGCGACTTGATGGTACAGTAATCGAGATTGATCTGCGCAGTGTCGAGACTGGCCTTCGCTTGCGCCACGGCAGCCTTCGTCTGCTCCACGGTAGCCTCGGCCGCCGCCAGGTTGGCCTTAGCAACCTCGTAATTGGCTTGGTACTGGTCGTAAGCGCTTTGTGCCAATGCGTCGGATGGGCCGAGCCTCTGCGCCCGACCCCAGTCCTGCTGGGCCTGCAGTAACTTTGCTTTCATCTGGAGCACATTGGCATCCGCGCTGACCTTGTTCGCTATGGCCTGCTGCAATTGGGCCTTAGCAGTCTCTACAGCAGCGGCGTAAAGCGAATCGTCAATTCTCGCCAGTACCGTGCCCTTGTCCACGGCCGAACCCCAGTCAATGTCCTTCCCGTGTTTGTCCTTGCCGAAGGCGATAATCACCCCGGCAACCTGAGCGCCGATGTCCACGGCTGCCTCCGGTTCGAGCGTGCCCGTTGCGCTGATCGTGGCCATCAGATCGCCCCGTTTCACCGCCACCGTGCGGAACGTCGGGTCCTTGTCCCGTTTGGACCGCGACCACCACACACCGGCGCCAACAATCAAAGCCAGGCCGACGACCACCAGGATCATGATTCCAACTCTTCGTCGCATAAATATCTCCTCGCACGGCTAAACAAAATCGTCCCGTTTTGCCATTTTACAGGATGGGTATTAAATTACGTATATTATTAAGAAAACTAATAAGGATTTTTTCGTGTCTTTGAAGAAACTTTTCCCTCTCCTCTCATTCACCTCTCCTCGGCCCTCTTTCCTTTTCTTCCTCGAATTTTCGCCTCCATTTTTTTGACGTATCATTTAAGTCCTATATTCATGACTCTTTACTCTTCCGAAAGTTTAACCATTCACACTCCATCCGAAGCGAACATCACATCTATCCAGTTGTTGCGGAGCAACTCCTGTGCCAATCTATCTTCAAAAGAATTCAAAAGACGTTCTGTAGCATTTTTAAACTGAGTTATCCAATGTATTTAACTGCTTACCGAGATCTATAGTAGTTGAATAACTTCGATTCTCGTAAAACATGAAGCCTTAAAGTTTAGTCAAAACCGGAATGATTTGTCGACTCTTTTTAACCGTTTTCTTCTTCAATTTCAACTAATCGTGGGCTTCGACAATCTCGATAACCGATTCGACAAAAATCTCCGACCTGATCATCTCTTCAGACACAGATTCAAACTTTGATTTCTTGAGTACTTTATAAATAATCGGAGGGGTTTGTTATTGATTCTGGCTTGATATTGTACACTGGAGAGATTTAAAAATCACGGTTACAGGAACGAGTCCTCAATAAAGGAAAGTGTGATGAGCACCTACTCATGTCCACCGCAAGATAGCTCTGGGATTCAACAACTAATGGTAGAATGTGCGTATTCTGAAAAGGGATAGAAGGGAAATGCCTCTTTCCATTAACCGTCGGTTTCTTCAACCTTTTGAGAATCATCTCTCCGAGCTTCAGATGATTCTACGCCTGCTATTTTCTCAACTCTGATCGGCCTCCTGACCATTAATATAGGTAGACTTCAACGAAAAACATACGATTACGGTGAGAAATACGGACCATTCCGGAATGGGACTTAGGCGGATACGCCGAGACCAATTGCCCCTTTACCCATGACTGCTTAATCTATATCTATAACGCCGAAACAAATTCCGGACTTACCTATTCAGGAGGTTCGCTGAAAATCTTGAATATTTGTTTCCGCAAGGAGAGATGATACCCAGTCCGGTGACAGCGGTTCTTTGTCTCATTTAAGGGAAAGAAGCCCAACAGAATGGATCACCTCCTGGACATGCTGCAAGCTTGGCTCCGAAAGTGCCTGTAAAAATAGCTTTGCATTCGAAATCACTACTACTAGTGGTACAAGGTGTCGCTGCCCAAGTTGCTCCAATATAATCGAAACTCCCACCAGCCAATGTACCTGTAATCGTAGCAGAGGTTATTGTCTCAGTAATTAAATTATAATAGAACGTGCCTGTAAAGGTCAGGTATCCGTTTATATACGATTCACCGCCATTACATGTACTACCAGTGATAGTGGGAGGACTGGTTTGGGGTGAGGGCGTGAAGAAACCATCAGGGCAAATAGAACAAGCTAACACTCCTCGAACCGTATTAGTTTCGGTAGAGGTTGTAACTTTGGTAGAGTTAGATATTCGTGTCAGGGTTGAGATTGTTCCGTCCTCAATCGTTGGCACTCCACCTAGCCCCAAGCCCGGGGTTCCAGAGCCCGTGGTTCCAACCGTCTGGTTTCCTCCCCTGCAGTTAATAGTCCATATCTTGGGCCCACCGGGGTCACTGGGGTTCTTCCAAGTAATGTTTATCTGTGACAGATTTCCACTCTCGTCGACCCACATGTAAATAACGGGATCATCTTCACGCTTATATCCTATCTGTTTCTGCTCGGATGCTGACAGCGCTCTGCCAATCAATGAGGTAGCTGTGACAAGTTGTTGGCCTTCGAATAGGGTCGAGGTTGGTGGCTGTTCCTGTTCATAAATAATTTGGAGACTGATACTCGTGAATGCACCTGCCATGTTTGTGATTAGATGGTCTTGGCCTAATTGCGGGTTACTTGCATACCCGAAACCAACCAGTAAAAACAAAACTGCAATCGCTCCAACCATTACCTTCTTCATTGTCTTTCCTCCTTTCCTCCTTTTTTATTTTGCTAATGAAACATTTGATGCCGGAGTATCCAAGAACCTTTCCCCTTAAATGCTAATAACTCAGCATTACCCCAACGCCTCTGCGACTGACTCCAAGAATTAAGCGTTTATACTTCATCCGAAGCGAAACATCCCGGCTATCCCGTGATGATGAAGCAACTCGTGTGCCAACCTGTCTTCAAAAGAGCCCAAAAGACATTTTGCAGTATCCTTGAAGTAACTTATCCAATACATTTAACTCCTTAATGAGGCCTATGTCAACTGGACGATTTCGGCCCTCGTATAACCTGAAGTCTTAATGCTTCGTTCCAACTCGGAAGGGTTTGTCGATTTTTTTTAAGGAATTAAAGTTTTCTTCTTGAATTTCAACTTATCAAGGCTTCGACAATTTTGATGACCCATTCGACAAAAATCTCCGTCCCTCTTCCTTTTTTGTCTATTTCTCGATTGATTGATCTTCGAATTTTATTGCGACACCCTCTGCTCGAATAGGGGGCTTCACTAAAAACCATAAATCGGCATCCTGGGTATCCGACCTTAACTGATTCTCCACGCCCTTTATAAACACTCCATCAGCACCTATTTCCATTGCCTTCTGTTTGAACCTTTCCAACATCCCTTTCTCAGTCTGTGCTTTGACTTCAATCGTCCCCATCTCCATATAAGGCCTATCTGGTTTGTCCCAATAATAGATCACCGCACTACTTGTCGGAGAATAGGTTTTAGAGCTTGAAGGGAGGTATTTGGTGCTGGCACAACCCAATAGAAGCAAAAGTGCTATAAGAGCTACAGACAATAATCTCCTCATAGATTTATTTTTCATAATGAATGCCTTGCTCCTTTCAGGGAGTGAACCAACAAACTGAGTTATCCAACACAGTTA
Organism: Syntrophaceae bacterium UBA1163; assembly: GCA_002311635.1. Taxonomy (GTDB): domain Bacteria; phylum Desulfobacterota; class BSN033; order BSN033; family UBA1163; genus UBA1163. The sequence goes on along the minus strand of DBZJ01000023.1, from coordinate 6,349 downwards.
ACTGCTTGTTGAGCTCTTAAACCAGAATGGTTTGTCGCTCCCTTGTAACCGTTTTTCCCTTCAATTTCAACTCACCACAGGCTTGGACAATTTTGGCGACCAATTCGACAGGAATCTCCGATCGGTTCATCTCTTCAGGCACAGATTCAAATTTTGATTTTTCAATCGACAAGTCAGTCCGACGAGCAGCATTAAATACACGATCAGAAAAACGCAGGTGAGCCACTCCCAAAACGCGAGGCTAAAGACGAAGGGCACCCCCCGACTACGCCAGACAAGGGGAGCCTGACCGAGTCCCCTGGCAAAACAATAAAGGTAGAGCTGGCTCAGACTCGTCCCCACCATGGGAATCAACGCCAGAACTGTCAAACCGATCCAGTTCCAGAACATGGTGCTATCCTTCGGGGCAGCACGGGAGAGTCCCTGCTTCACCACGAGGCCTGTGTTTGCCATCACGGAAAGCACAAGCGCGACGAATGCTATCATGGCCAACACACCGTGTGCTTCGGAGGAGAGGATTCGGGTGATGCCCGTCAGGATCATGGCTGCCAGCCCTAAAACCATAAAACCCCAACCCACCCTCGATCCCCATGGTGAAATGCCACGCAGACGTTCGTAGAAGAAACCGGGCAATGGAATCTGAATCAATCCTGAAACGGAGATGCCGATGGCAATGACCCAATGACCTTGCGGGTTTTCGTGCGGACGCAGCAGGCGGGAAATCACCATGTAGCGCCAATCGTATTCACGGGGGAAGCGCTGGGCGGCAAGCCACACACCTCCAAAGAAGGTCAACCAGGCCGCGGGCAGAACCACCCATTGGACGAACCATTCTGGAAGCCTGCCCAGAAACCAGTTTTTGATCATAGAGTTCCCACCCACACCGTATGCATGCACAGCTTTGATTTGAAGCAGCTGAACGGGACATGCAGCCACAGCGAGAACCACTGTAAACCATTTTATACCTTCCTTTTTGTCTTGAGTCAAAAAAATGGATCATAAGTTGTGTGAAGTGCGGTGTTTAGAAGGTAAAGAAGGACATTGTCAGCAGGAGCAAGAACTCTACCGCTCTCCTTATCAACTAATCTACCAAAAAAGCCGGGACCAAATTAGCCTGGTCAGAAATCACAGGGTCAAAGTAAAAGGATCAAGTCTTCAATGATGGATTACCTCAATGGCTGTTTGTTTTCTTCGAGCTCGATTTCAAGCGCTTCAAGGATGCGCGAGACCATCCCGTAGTATCCGATGGTCGTCGTCAGCTCCACGACCTGCTCTTCGGTGAGAGAGTCCCTGACCGCCTTGAATGTTTCTTCCGAAACGCGGATATTCTGCGCCACCTCATCCGTATACCGGAGAATCGCCCTTTCCTGATCGCTGAAGAGAGGCGAATCCTTCCATTGGTGCAGTGCTTTGATCTGCTGCTCCGTGAGTCCTGCTCTCAGCCCGATGGGGACATGCTGGGTCCACTCATAAGTGGCCTCTGCAAGATCGCCCACTCGGAGAATGGCAAGCTCTCTCAGCTTTGGCGGAACGCTCCCCCTAAAAAGGATGGCATTCCCGAGCCGCAGGAATGCCCTGCCCACATTTGGGCAGTGAGCCATGACCTTGTGTATGTTGAGGACCTGACCTCCGCGCTGCTCCATTCTCTGGAAAACGTCCTTCAATTCGTCACTGATCTGATCTTTTGAGGGAATCGACACTCTCGCCATGAATGCATATCTCCTCTCACTATAATGTCTTGCAGTTCACCCAATCTTAGCGCATTGCCCGCCGTCAACCGGAAGGATGACCGAGGTGATGAACTTGGCTTCGTCGGAGGCAAGAAAGAGCGCTGCGTAGGCCGTATCCCACGCGTCGCCCATACCTCCCTTGAGGGGCACGCTTTTATCTCTCATCTTGATCAGTTCATCCTTGCCGATGCCCCTGGCCTGCGAAATGCCTTCAATCGCCATCGGTGTTTTCATGAGGCCGGGCATGATGGCGTTGACGCGAATGCCTTTCTTAGCGTACTTCATGGCAACCGAATGGGTCAGGGCATTCACGCCGGCCTTCGATGTCTTGTAGGCCAGCATGCTCACGGCGCATACGGCGGCCACAGAAGATATGTTGATAATGGAACCGCGCTCCTGTTGCTCCATGACGGGGAGAACGTACTTGCAGGTGAGAAACATCGCTTTCAGATTCACCCTAAAGATATGATCCCAGTCATCTTCGGACAACTTTACCGGCCCTGCATCGCCGATGCCGATTCCCACGTTGTTCACAAGGATGTCAATGCCATGGTATCGTTTGACGCATTCATCCGCCATGGTCCGGCAATCCTCTGATTTTGTCACATCGGCTTTGAAGGCCAAGGCTTCACCGCCTTCTTTCTTGATCATGGCTTCTGTTTCCATGGCTGACTCCAGCCGCCGGTCGGCGAGCATGACCTTTGCTCCCTCCCGGGCGAAGAGAATGCCCATGGCCCTTCCGTTGCCGATCGTATCCCCCGGGGTCTGCCCGGCACCGACCACGATAGCGACCTTACCCTGTAAGCGGTTTCCCATAGCACCCTCCATGATGTAGTTTCATAGGAAGATCTGTATTACCGAAGGAAGTATAGGGGGAAAAGGTCGTGCTTGTCAATCCAATGGCGGCCAGAGATTCCCTCTTGACTTCCTTCCTCCGCCCCAATAGGATAACAGCATTATTTAGGGAGCCACCAATCTTATGGAGATTTCAGCACCGAAAGAGTGGTTTGCCCTTTTGGATGTTTTGACAGAAGAAAAGGGTATGGCGATTCTTCTTGGAGGAACGGATACGGGAAAGACCACACTCGCAAACTTTCTGATCTTCAACCTGTGCCGACGCGGATTAAGAATTGCTCTGGTGGATGCAGATATTGGGCAATCCACCCTCGGCCCTCCGGCCACAATCGGTCTTGCCCAATTCAAATCGGATCCGGACTGGGGAGTCGTATTGTCACCCGCGGAAATCTTCTTCGTCGGCGTTGCCACACCCGAAGGACATTTTCCTCTTCACCTAAAAGGCGTGAAGAGGATGGTGGATAGAGCAATTTTTTATGCCACAGATTTGATCTTGGTTGATACGACCGGGTTTATTTCGGGTGAAGCAGGAAAGGAATTAAAAAGGAGAAAAATTGACCTGATCTCTCCACGCTTTATTCTCGCTCTGCAAAAATGTGACGAATTAGAACCTATCTTAGAACTCTATCAAGAAAACCCTCTTTATAGAATCTATCGCCTGCCTCTATCCGAAAAGGTCAGACCGAGGTCTATGGAAGAGCGGAGAATCAACAGGGCAAATAAATTTCGAGATTATTTTAAGGATTCCATAATCCACGAATTGGCCATCGAAGAAGTCCGAATAGAGGGAGAAGTCCTTGACCCCAGCGGTTCCCCCATCCCTCTTGACTGGGCATTACGGATCAACGGTATTCTTATAGGATTGAAGGATGGTAACGATGAGACTCTGGCTTTGGCGCTGGCAAGAAATTATCTTGAGGTGAAAAAGGTAGTCAGGGTCTCCACTCCTCTCAGAGACATTCAAAGAGTAAGGACGATTCAACTCAGCTCCCTTAAAGTTATCCCTCTTTATGAAGAAGAGAGGTTTTGACAGCCATGTGTCTCTGCCTCTTTACAAAATTCGTTTTGTGTATGAATATACATAAGGAGCCGAACCGCTCCATCAACAAATACTGTTCTCCTTACGTGAGCGAGAGGGTGAAAGGAATGGATGATGACCAGAGGAAAATTCATCGACGAGATTAAAATCGGAGACTCCGCCCAGATCTCCAACACGATTACAGAGAAGACGATAAAGGATTTCGCTGAGGCCACAGGCGATTTTAATCCCGTTCATCTCGACCAAACCTATGCGGAAAAAACATACTTCAAAGGAAGGATCGCCCACGGTGTTCTCTCGGTTGGGTATATCTCCAGCGTCTTGGGAAATCTCCTTCCCGGACCTGGCGGCATCCTCCTCTCTCAAGAGGTCAAGTTTCTTGCGCCGGTGAGAATTAGGGATATCATCACAGCGAAGGTAGAAGTGATCGAGCTGATCACGGGAAAAAACCGAGTCAAGTTCAAAACCACTTGTACGAATCAAAAGGGTGAGGTCGTGGTGGACGGGACGGCCTGGAGCCTGTGCCCGCAGAAAGGCCGAGAAAAGGCTATTTCTTAGGAATCAACTCGGCTTCCATCTCTTTACCAAAGCTCGCGAGCAGAGCCCCCTGTAACTTGCGAAAGTCTTCCATGGTTTCCACTTCAACAACCAAGTCGCGGTCATCTAAAACTTTCAATCTTCCATATCGCTGGATAGCGTCTATCGCCTTTTGGGGATCAACCGTTACCCATCCTTTCATCCGCCGTACCAGCTCCTCACCGGTGAAGGCTCTCTCGATCTGTAATTCAACCGTCCTCTCCTTGGCCTCCCATCCGAGCACGGCAGGCCGGACGACGACCGGAGTGACCGGGTCATGCATGGCAGCACAGCGAAACCACAATTTTGCTCTGATCATCCAAATACTCTCCCTTTTTCGTTTTTAATGTCACTCTGTGGTCGAAACATATCGGGGAACGAGCCCGACATGGGATCCCTTCATTCAAAATACTGCCATTCGATTATACTGTCAAGCTTGAATCCCGGCTTCACCTTGACACCCCTGTTTTGCGTGCGTTATTCTCAAACCATCAAAAGCCGAATCAAAAATTAGTGAAGGAGAGTTTCATCCTATGGATCTCATCCAAACCATCAAAGAGAGAAGGAGCATCAGGGCATTTAAGCCCGAGCCAGTTCCAAAGGGGACGATCGAAAAAATTCTGAGGTTGACGGTTCATGCCCCTTCTGCTATCAATCTCCAGCCTTGGGAATTTATTGTCGTAACCGGAGAGGAAAAAGCGAGGTTGAGTCGCAGGCTGATCAAGGCGTACCATGAAAAACAGATTCCTTGCGGCCCCGGAAACGTCAAGCCCTTGCCCAAGACATACGGAAAGAGAGGAGCCAAGACCCTGGCATTGATGAAGCCATTTTTCGAAGAAATGGGAGTCGACCCGGACCAGTATATCAATGAAGGGAGCTGTAATTTTTATGGGGCCTCTGTCGCCATTCTTCTCTGTTTAGATGATTCGTTCCCAGATGCCCGTATGGTGGATATTGGAATCGCCCTGGGGTATCTAGCCCTTGCTGCCCATGAGTTCGAGTTGGGGACATGTCCCATTGGCTTAATCACCGCCTACGAAGACGAGATCAAAGACCTGCTCAATATTCCAGAAAATAAGAATGCGGTGATCGGCGTGGCGTTGGGGTACCCGGACTGGGACGTCCCCATCAACCGATTTAAATCGCAAAGAGATGATCTTGAAAAGTTTGTACGATGGATTGAATCATGACAGTCATTCCAAAGAATGCAGCGACGGTCATTCTCCTGAGGGATCAGGAACCTGACGGCTTCGACGCATTTCTCCTCAAACGACATGAAAAGAGCAGCTTTATGGGAGGCAACTATGTCTATCCCGGGGGAAGGGTTGACCGAAACGACGGCTCGGTAGAGACGCGCTCTCTTTCGAAGGGGATGACACTCGAAGAGGCGATAAAGATTTTCGGGGGAGTGTTTTCACCCGAGGAGAGCTTCGCGCTCTGGATCGCGGCGATTCGGGAGCTTTTTGAAGAAGCAGGAGTGCTTTTCGCCTATGATCATAAGGGGGGTCTTCTTCAAATAAGAAATAGAGAGGAGCGGGAAAAGTTTTTACATTATCGAAAATTGCTCCAAGAGGGCAAAATAAATATTTGCGAAATCGCACAAAAAGAAAACCTCCGATTCGCTCTGGACCAGCTTCATTATTACGCCCATTGGATCACACCCGAGGCCCAGCCCCAGAGGTTTGATACTCGCTTCTTTTTAACACGCTGTCCTTCAGGACAGGAAGCGAGTCCCGATCAGAAAGAGACGACGGCTGGAATATGGATCACGCCAAGGAAGGCTCTTGAGGAGAATCGAAAGGGAGATGTCATCTTGAGCCCCCCTACCCTGAAAACGCTCGAAGATCTTTCAAGATTCAAAACCATGGAGGATATATTCCACTCCTTGAAGAAAGAGGACATTCGACCCGTTCTTCCTTTCCTCACGAGGATATCGGATACCCCCCTCATCATTTTTCCCTGGGACCCTGAATATGAAATTTTTCAAAAAGGAAAAATCCCTTCCCCCATCAACCACGGAGGCCCTTCCCAGCCAGGGGATAATACGACCAGGCTTCTCATGAGAGATAACCGATGGCTTCCCTATCGCCGAACAAAATAAATCTTAGCTTGAGATCGAAAGAAAAGATAACGAGCCTGTAGAAAAAGT
>DBZJ01000115.1 GCA_002311635.1 Syntrophaceae bacterium UBA1163 | reverse complement strand
GGGAATCGAACTAAAAAGATGAACGAACTAGAAAATACAGAGAATCAACTCCCCTTTCTTGTGGATTCCCCTCAGCCGGATACGGGCGGACTGCTGAGGACAGGAGTCTTCTCTTTGCTTCTCCACCTTGCCTTGATCAGCCTTCTGATTTTTAACCTCAAGACAGGAGCCACGAGAGATAAGCTTCCCATTTATCGGGTGGCCATTCAACCCTTATCCCTCCAGAACGACTCAAAGCCGCTTCTCCCCAAGGCGATGCCCGCTTCCCAGCCCATTCCTGCAAAACCTCAAATTCAAAAAGAAGAAATCAAGCCGAAGGAGGAGGCAAAAAAAAGTGAGCCTGTCAAAGAAACGAAACAACTCAAGGAGGAGGAGGTAACCATACAAAAACCGATTCCCTTACCCATGGCGAAGACATCGGATTTGGATACGGATTCCAAACCCGAAGAACAAATTCCCCCTACCCTTAATGCGCTCTCCTCTGAAGAAAAGAATGCCTCCGCAAAATCGGGAAGCGGCATAGGTTCTGGAGGTACCCCCGGTGGTGTGGGTGAAGGAGGAACGGGAGGGGCTGGATGGAGCGGCATTGGGAAAGGCACTGGGATAGCACGCCCGGGGGGATCCGGCTCTGGAGGATCGGGTTTCGTAGGCACGGGAAAAGGATCGGCGGGTGGAAAGGGCCGAGGTCGGGGCGATTCGGGTACAGGCTCACCCAGGTATGCAGAGAATCCAAAACCTCCCTATCCTCAGGAAGCCAGGAACAAAGGATACGAGGGGAAAGTTAAAGTGAGGGCGGAGGTTCTTCCCAATGGCCGAGTGGGTCAGGTCGAGTTGGAAGAGTCTTGCGGTTACGACGTGCTTGATCAATCCGCTCTCGACACGGTGAAGAAATGGAGATTTATCCCCGCAACGAAGGGAAAAACTCCCATCTCTTGCTGGGCAATCGTACCGATTACCTTTCAGCTCAAAGATAGTTCCTTCTGATAATCTCTTGACGAAAGTCCTGTCTTCTCATATATAATTAAGCCGTTTATTATTGGGGTTACGGGTACGCATAATGATTAAAAATCCCTCTTCCAAACGGGCGGTGAAGTTCACAGAATCTGTCATTCGTGAGATGACCCGAATCTGTCTCAAGCATGAGGGTGTGAACCTGGCTCAGGGATTCCCCGATTTTCCGGCGCCAGAAGAGGTTAAAGAAGCGGCGGTGCAAGCCATTCGCGCAGATTTGAACCAGTATGCCATCACCTGGGGAGAGCCCAATCTTCGTCAAGCCATTGCTGAAAAATTTGCCTGGTATAACGGCGTCACCATAGATCCTGAAAAAGAGATCACAGTCTGTTGCGGATCAACAGAGGCCATGATCTCTTCTCTGATGGCGATCGTCAACTCCGGCGAAGAGGTAATCGTGTTCGAACCTTTTTACGAGAACTATGGCCCGGATACTATCCTCTGTGATGCGAAGCCGCGATTCGTCACCCTCCACGAGCCGGATTGGCATTTTGACGAGCAGGAGCTCAAGAAAGCCTTCAATAACAAGACGAAGGCGATCGTGATCAACACACCCAATAACCCCACCGGCAAAGTCTTCTCCCGTGAGGAATTGCAATTCATCGCCGACCTTTGCCTGAAATGGGGTGTCGTGGCCGTGACCGATGAGATTTACGAGCACATCCTCTACGACGGGACCGAACATATCAGCATTGCCTCTCTCCCCGGCATGCGAGATCAAACCATTACCATCAACTCCATCTCCAAGACCTATAGTCTCACAGGATGGCGCGTGGGCTGGGCCATTGCTCCCTCTTCGCTGACGTCTTCCATCCGAAAGGTTCATGATTTCTTGACCGTAGGAGCGCCGCATCCTCTTCAGGAGGCCGCAGCAGCTGCCCTGCAGATGGATCGGAATTATTACCAGACTCTGGCCAGGGAATATGAGAAGAGGAGGGAGTTTTTCTCCCAGGTCTTAGAGGAAACCGGATTTCGTATCTACCGTCCCCATGGGGCCTATTACATTATGACGGATATAGGCCACTTTGACTTTTCGGATGACGTGGCCTTTGCTTTACACTTGGTGGAGAAATTCGGCGTGGCCACTGTGCCGGGCAGCAGCTTCTACAGTCGTTCATCTTTGGGAACGACGAAGGTCCGGTTCTGCTTTCCCAAGAGAATGGAAACCCTCGAACAAGCCGCCGAGAGATTAAGGAAATTCAAAGAAGCCCAAAAAACGACACCTCGTTAATTCCTTCGCCTCTCTCTCCCAAAGACTGCGTCATAATGAGGATAAGCGGTACAAATCCTAAGAAACGGGACAGACAGACGGATGAGAAAGTTTTAGAGTACGGCTGCCTGTCCCGTTTTCACCTGCTTCCATTCGAATTACGACACGGTCTTTTTACTTCAGCCGGCCTTCCACGGCCTCCCATTTGATATTCTTGAAGAAGGCTGCAATATAATCGGCCCTTTTCAACCCATAATCGGTCATAAAGGCGTGCTCGAAGACATCCATGATCAATAGGGGATTGCAGCCTGCGGGATGACCGACATCATGCTCATTGATCCACTGGTTGATCAATTTCCCGCTTACAGCGTCCTGGTAAAGGATCGCCCATCCGATGCCCCGCATCGCACCGACTCCTTTAAAATCGGCCTCCCAATTTTCATAGCTTCCAAATTCTTCAGCCAGCTTCTTCCCGAGCTTACCCGACTTATTCAGCGCTCCCTTACCCCCTAAATTCTCGAAGTAGAGCTCATGAAGCCGCATGCCGTTGAACTCCCAGCCACACCGGCGTTTCAATTCAGCGTATTCAGGGGTTCCGATCTTCCCTCCCTTTGCCATTTCAGATAGGGAATCCAGGACCTTATTGGTATTGGTCACGTACCCCTGATAGAGAGTAAAATGATTTTTCAATAAGGTCTCGCTAAACCCTTCCATCCCGATGAGCTTGTTGTAGTCTTTTGCCGTGTACGCCATATCCTTCCTCCTTTCTGCGATATATACTTTCATCATAGCAAAAAAAATCTCAGTTTCAAGAGAATTTTTTCATGGTCGAATGATTTTAATCGTAACAGATGGAGCGAATGGCAGTAGAATCAAAAAGTTGCTATTTGCTTTACCTGCTGCCATCCGCGCTCTTCATGTCAGGAATTTCTTGATTATTTCCAGGGCATTGGGTGCACCAGAGAACTTGACAAATTCAAAAGTCGTAATTACTTTTTCCTCAGAAATTGGAAGAAAGGAGTGATGAGATATGGCACGGGAATTAACTATTTGGAAGCCCTTTAGGGAGTTGGCCCCTTTTAGGGAATTTGAGAGGATGAGGACGGATATGGACCGGTTTTGGGACTCCTTTTTGGAAGGCGGATTGAGAACGAGAACCGAGGAAGGCGGAGAATGGCTTCCTTCTCTCGATGTCGCAGAGACAAAGAACGAGCTGGTGGTGAAAGCGGAAGTGCCTGGGATGGATGCCAAAGACATCAATATCTCTCTTTCCGACGGAATGCTCACCGTCAAAGGCGAGAAGAAACAGGAAAGGGAAGAGAAAGAAGCGGATTATCACCTCGTTGAGAGTAGTTATGGAGCCTTTACCCGGTCCATTCAACTTCCAACGGAAGTCCAGAGCGACAAGATCAGTGCCTCGTATAGAAATGGAGTTTTGACAGTCATCCTTCCGAAATCTGACGGGCCTCAGAAGAAAGAGATCAAGGTCAAGGTCGAGTGATCAGAGCTTCGTTGGCGCGCTCACCTTCGATTCGGTCTTGACGGCCAACCCAGTTGGGAGGGATGGACATACTAACTCAGCAGTCTCGAAAAAATTCTTGCCATTATTATCTCTCGGCTTTATACTTTAATCAAAACTACAGATTATTTTCGGACTATGCCTAACCCTTGGCAGTCATTTTATGGGAAAAAACCCTAAGCTTAAATGGATCTTGTTGTGTGCATTTTTTCTCACTGGTCAATTCTTTTTGAACGGCTCGGCCTACGCCGATTGGACTGTAGTTAGTCCGCCATCTGCGCCATCTGTCAGTTCAAATTGGGGTCTTTTTAATATTCGTTTCCCGTGGGCCGTAGGACAGGATTCCCAAAATCAAACAGGGGTCTTGCTCTATTTCGCCGCAAATGGCCATTGGATATCCGCAACCCTCCCTAATGTAAGTACAGATTGGGCGCTTTCGGGTCTCGATCTCACCTCTTCCAGCAAGGGATGGGCCGTAGGACGGGATATTGCAAATCAGAAAGGGGTTTTGATTTATTTTGCGAATCCGGTGGTAGCAAATGTGCCAACTGTCACCACTACGCAGCCGTCAAATATTACCCCCACAACAGCGACTGCAGGCGGTGACGTAACTTCTGATGGCGGAGCACCCGTTACGGCATATGGGGTCTGCTGGGACACATCGCCAAACCCAGTCGTTGGAGGAAACTGCACCGACGACGGGTCAGGAACAGGTGTATTTACCAGCTCCATTACCAATTTGACGCTAGGTACCCAATACTACGTGGTGGCATACGCCACCAATTCAATAGGTACGGGCTACGGCAGCGATCTTACCTTTACAACAACGACCTCAACACTGCCAACTGTCACCACTACGCAGCCGTCAAGTATTACCTCCACAACAGCGACTGCAGGCGGTGACGTAACTTCTGATGGCGGAGCACCCGTTACGGCATATGGGGTCTGCTGGGACACATCGCCAAACCCAGTCGTTGGAGGAAACTGCACCGACGACGGGTCAGGAACAGGTGTATTTACCAGCTCCATTACCAATTTGACGC
>DBZJ01000106.1 GCA_002311635.1 Syntrophaceae bacterium UBA1163 | reverse complement strand
ACTTTAAGACCAAGTATCTCACCCCTTTGGGATTTCAAGACACCCCGGTAAAAATTCTCGATGCCACAGGAGACAAACGGATAGCTCAATTGCTTACTGGTAGAAACATTTCCCTCGTTACCGCAGATGTAAAATGGGACGCCAAGAAGACCCATATAAAAACCGAAACGAGCCGAAGAGTTTTGAAGCACGCTACCGATTCCGACCTGAAAAGAACCATTGAGAGGGCAATAAGCAAAATCTCAGGGAAAAAGGTCCTGCTTTTAACCTATCAGTTCCTCGAAGAGAGGGTCCTGAAAATCGCAAGAGAGATCGATCCATCAAAAGAGTATGTTGGCTATCACTTTCTAGGTCCAAGAGGCATAAACAGTCTCAGCGATTGTGACTCGGTAATTGCCCTTGGACTTTCATACCAGAACATAAACAGCTCTCTTCAAGATGCCTGCATCCTTTTCCCGAGAAAAGAGGATGAAGAATTCCGGCACAACTGGTCTGATCTCTGTATGGGTTGGGAGCTTGTTCAAAGTATCCACAGGATCAGGCCAGTAAACAAACTGAAGGTGGAAATTGTCCTCATCTCAAGTTTTTGGCCGCAAATTCTTCCTCCACCAGATGAAATAATCGACCTTTCAAAGGGTAAGAATTGGAAAGAAAAAGCCATTTCTGCACTGGAGCCTTTTGTTCGTGAGTTTGGATTTCTTACTCCGGACATAGGTTACCTGGCTAATGTTTACGTGCAGTCAAAAGAAGAGAAAGCTCAATGGTTTCAAGGTCGAGTTGCAAAGCTGCTCTCAGATTACGTAGCTCGCAGCAGCATGTTATCTCGACTGAATCATTCGGTCGGCCTATTGTCAGGTTGGAGGAAGACAGAAAGGGATGGATTACTAAATGCTTCTGAAGCATTCCTGAAGGCTCCAGATGAGTGGGATAAGATGTCTCACCAAATTTTAGATATATACAATATATATATCTATGCTTTAGTCAGGAATGAGACTTATGGTCATTGTGCCTGCCTTCAGGACGAGAATCGGAACCAGAATCAAGCCCAGAATCGAGACAAAATTCTTGCTCACTTAATTTTAGATATATATAATGTATATATCTATGCTTTAGTCAGGCATGGAAAAGAAGTCTTCAGTCGGATATTAAAAGCCAATCCTGAAGGTTACAGATTAGATACCATCAATGCTATCTCTCTCTCCAACAAACAATGGGCTGATCTATTAATTCAGTTGCAGGACAAATATCCATCCTTTGAGCAATTCGAAATCAAGCTACCTCATACCAACGGAAAGGCAATCAAAGGTGTCGGGATAAAAAAGGAGGTCTTGAACTTCTATAGGGATCTCTCTCAGTTAGGCATCATTGGGAAAGTCAACCTCCAAACCTACAAGACGCTGGCAAACTCTACAGTGAGCATAACACCTTTACCAGATGGCGTGCTGGTTTTTCATTTGCCAGAGGACCTTCAAGGCATGTTACAGGTTGGATTTGAGGATGAGGTGCAATCATTCTCCACTGAGACAGACAGGAAGGAAATTCAAGCTTTTCTCCATGACCGGCTCGAAAAGGATTCGGTCATCATCAGCAACCACGGGAAGTCTCTAGCAAAGGTTTTCAGGTCTTCTGGAATCGAAAGCCGAGAGATCCATGACATAATCCTCTATCAGCGGATCATAAAAAACGGAGAGATCCACAAGGCACTCTCGATCGAAGAGCTGTTCAAACAGTACGAGCTATCCGAGAAGCCAGATTCAATCACGCTTTTCTCCCAGATGTGGCAGGTTTGGGAAGCGCAGAAGAAGACAATATCCGAACTCCATCTTGAGCAAACAGTCCGGCTGGAAAACAGGATTCTGTGGGTAGTCGCTGATCTGGAGATAAACGGCATTGGTGTGGATGCTTACGGGATGATCGAGTATCAGGATCAGATTCGAGATGAACTGAGAGCCGTAGAGGAGGAAATATCAAGTGGGCTTCCTGCCGATTTTAACTGGAAAGACCAGGATGAATTAAAGCGATACCTGAACACAACGTTCTCCTTGAGTCTCACAGGTACCGGCAAAGAATGTCTACCTCTTATCACCCATGCAGAAGCCCGCTCTATCATGGAATCCGTACTGAGGTATCGAAGCCTTGAAAAAACTAATAATGACATTGAAAGATATCTCGTCCTGGTCGGAGAAGATGACAGAGCCCATGATTCAATCGATCAGCTCGGGACAAAGACAGGGAGAATAACGCGCGACTTACAGACAGTAAAAAAAGTCGGTCCAATTAGATCATTTTTTCGCGCTGAAGAAGGGTACAAATTTGTCATTGCCGATTACTCTCAGTTCGAAGTTCGAGTCCTCACTGGACTATCCGGGGATAAAGCCGCATTGGATATCTTCAGGAACCGCAAGGATTTCTTTTCTGAAGTCGCGAGTATCGGATTCAATATCGGCCAGAACGGTAAATCATATAGGAAAATCGTGAAACCGATCGTGCATGGCTATCACAATGGACGTGGCATGTACTCTATATACGATTCCCTGCAAAAAGAAGGGATCGACATCAGCTTGTATGCGGTAGAAGATTTCCTCAGTAGGTATTGTCTTAATTTTCTACAGTTTTTCGACTGGCTGGACAAAAGTGTAAAGGATGCATTCCAGAAAGGGTATGCCGTAACTCCTCTTGGAAGACGATTGAACGTTTCGAGCACAACGGACTCCAAATCAGTATCCAATTTCCCGATACAAGGCACAGCATCAGATGGATTCAAATTAGCCCTTATAGCTCTTGATGATCGGTTACGGGGCTTGGATGCAAGCATTGTCCACGTACTCCATGATGAGATAATTGTAGAAGTTAAGGCCGAGATAGCGGAAGCAGTGGCTGAGATTATGAAGGAGTGCATGGAGAAAGCTTTTGGAAAGATATTCAAAGGTGTGCCTTTCGAAGCAAATCCCACTATTGCGACGTCATGGGGGCAGGTAGCGGAGTGATCGCAAGGGCGTCTGTTTGTACCTCGCAGGGCAGCTCTGGAACGGTGTAGGAGGGCACATCATATAGATTGCTTGAGCCTCCAATCTCATTTTCCGTCTGAGCCGCAGTAAAGCCG
>DBZJ01000087.1:8251-19190 GCA_002311635.1 Syntrophaceae bacterium UBA1163 | reverse complement strand
TAACTTTCCAGCGCGATCGTGACAAGGCTGGTCATGGGTACCGAGAGGATCATACCAATCGGTCCCAGAACCCATCCCCAGAAGACCAATGAAAGGAAGACAACCAGCGTCGATAAACTCAGGCCTTTGCCCGTCAGTTTCGGTTCTATGATATTACCCACAACAATATGCACGACCACAAAGCCAAGGACGGTTAGAAGGGCAGACCCCACCCTAACTGGACGAGAGCGAGAAGGGCAACAGGCAAGGCAGCAATGATTGAGCCAATATTAGGCACATAGTTCAACAGAAACGAGAGCGTTGCCCAGAGCACCGCACACCAGGGTAGGCGTGCTTTGGGAAGCCCCCCATTCGTGATTTCGTCAAGGCCCTCTATTCCCGTAGGAACTTTCTGCAAACCGCCTCTGGCTAATCCTGTCTTTTCTTTGGCCATGATTATCTCCCTCTTGTTCAAGAATTCTGAACCGGAACTTTAAATTAATGAGGCAATTCCCCTCATCTAGAATCCAAAGATTTGGAACTTGAAAATTATCTATCCGGGTAAGAAGACAGTATTGCAAAAAGTTCAAAAAGTCAATTTTCTTTTTGTACCTTCTTGGGACAAGTAGGTCCCTCAGTGGGTCCAACAATTTTGTTGATTACCATTTGGAATGTTGCATCGAGGCGAGATTTCGGCAAATAGCGAGTACAGGAAGAAAGCGAGGAATCCTACTTTCCCCTCGCCATATACCCCTCCGAATGCCCATCATGTTCCTCCCAATTCTTTATGTATCGTTTGGCCAACTTTTTGTCCCTTATCACGAGGGAATTTTCAGCATCGTTCTCTGAATTTCTGTTTTGGGAATAGGGCAATAGGGAGAGTTCTTATTTGACACAGTTTGCTAAATGGGTTAATAATTTTAAGGACATCTGGCGCTAGTCTGACTCGCTAGTGAGGTGAATCTAAGACTTTTTACGATCATAACGAGGATCAAGACTGGATTCCGGATCAAGTCCGGAATGACAGTCTTTCTAATACTATAGAAGGAGGTTCAACATATGTTTGATCTTTCTCGGTTTTCGTTAAAGGGTAAAACGGCGATTGTGACCGGTGGCAGTCGCGGTATCGGCAAGGGTGTGGCACTGGGCCTGGCCAAGGCCGGCGCAAAGGTGGCGGTGACCAGCCGCAAGATGAACGACCTGGAGGCTACTGCTGCAGAGATCAAAGGATTCGGGGGCGAGGCATTCCCCCTGCAGTCGCATCTGGGAAAAATGGAAGAGATCAACCGAATGGTCGGCACGGTCATGGACAAATTCGGCAGGATCGATATCCTGGTCAATAATGCTGGCGCCAGCCCTGCCATGGGTGGCGTGCTGGATTCCGACGAGCGCCTCTGGGAAACCATCATGAACCTGAACCTGAGAGGGGTTTATTTTACCAGCCAGGCCGTAGCCAAAGTCATGCAGAAGCAACGCGGCGGCAAAATTATCAATATTGCTTCGGTCGATGGCTTCAAACCGGAACCCGGGGTGAGCGTCTACAGTATTTCAAAAGCCGGCGTCCGAATGATCACGAAAGCGTTTGCATTAGAATTGGCGCCGTTCAATATTCAGGTGAATGCGATTGCTCCCGGGCCGATCAGCACAAAGATGCTCGATTCACACTGGTTCAACCTTCCGCCGGAAGAGGCGAAGAAGCAGAAGCAAGCCATGGCCAATTTCACGCCCATGGGGCGAATAGGCGAGCCTGATGAAATAGCGGGCGCTGCGGTTTACCTGGCTTCCGATGCGTCCAGCTATACGACCGGCACTGAGATCGTGATCGATGGTGGAAGTCTGCTAGGCCTGGGCCTTGTACTACATCAAGAATAGAAGACCCCGTTTGATGCTGGGGGTTTAAGTATAAAGAGTCTGAATCAAAGGAGAGCATGCAATGAGTGATAAAACCCTTCTTGACTATTTTCAGAAAAATATTGCGGAGCAGCCCAACCGGGTGGCGATACGACATAAAGAATTTGGAATCTGGCACAATGTCACCTGGGGTCAATACGGGGAAAAGGTGAGGCAGGTGGCCATGGGTCTGATCAGCCTCGGTCTCAAAAAAGGGGATTGCGTTTCCGTGATCAGCGAGAATCGACCGGAGTGGGTCTACTCTGATTTTGGGGTCATGTCCGCCGGAGGGGTCACGGCAGGAATCTATACGACGAATGCAGCGGAGGAATGCGGCTACGTCGTGCAAAATTCTGACTCGAGATTCTACATTGCCGAAAATGAGGAGCAATTCGACAAGGCCTTGAAGTTCAGGAAGGATACCCCTACCCTGGAGAAAATCATCGTCATCGAGATGGAAGGGTTGAAACGGTACAAGGACCCCATGTTGATGAGCTTCGATGATCTGTTAAAAATGGGGAAAGAGTTCGATGCAAAAAATCCCGGCCTGTTTGAGCAAAGGATGAGCGAAGTGAAATTAGATGACCTGGCGGTTCTCATCTATACCTCGGGAACGACCGGCCCTCCTAAAGGAGCCATGCTCACACACCGCAATCTTCTCTTTATGAGTGAGGCAGTGGATGAAGCCAATCCGGTCTATGACGGAGATGAAACGCTTTCCTTCCTCCCTCTCTGTCACATCTTTGAGCAGCTCTTCACGGTCATGGCCAATATCCGGTATTGTACCGTCGTCAATTTCATCGAGAGTCCGGATACGGTCATGGACAACATGAAGGAGGTCTCTCCAACCGTAACGTATGCCGTCCCTCGGATCTGGGAAAAATATGCCTCGGCCATTATGATTCGCATGTCCGATGCGACCTGGTTTAAGCGCATGGTCTTCAAGGCCTGTATGGGAATTGGCATGAAGTACGCGGATTTGAAATTAAATTTTAAACCCATCCCTCCCTACCTGAGATTGGCCTACTTGGCGGCTTACGGAGCTGTCTTCCGAAAGCTCAAGGAGCGATTGGGTTTTGATCGCGTCAGGGTGGCTTATTCCGGGGCAGCACCGATTTCACCGAACGTGCTGAAATTCTTCAATGCCCTTGGGCTTCTACTGATTGAAGGATACGGCCAGACAGAGGGCACAGGCGTGACCACCACCAGTCACCTGGGCCAACTGAAGATCGGAACGGTAGGAAAAGCCCTGCCCGGTACGGAAGTGAAAATTGCTCCCGATGGAGAAATCCTGGTAAAGGGTCTGGGCGTGTTCAAGGGTTATTTTAAGAATCCGCAGGCCACCGCTGATACGCTCAAGGACGGCTGGCTTTACTCCGGGGACGTAGGAGAGCTGGATAAGGATGGGTTCTTAAAGATCACCGACCGGAAGAAAGATTTGATCATTACCGCGGGCGGAAAGAACATTGCTCCTCAGAATATTGAGAACCAGCTCAAATTCAGCCCCTATATCAACGATGCCGTGGTGATCGGGGACCGCCGAAAATACCTCGTTGCTCTCATCGCCATCGACGAAGAGACCGTGATCAAATATGCGCAGGATAATAAAATTCAATTTGGCACTTATGCGAGCCTCACCCAGGCCCCAGAGATCAAACAGCTGATTCAGAAGGAAGTGGATAAGGTGAACAAGACGATGGCCCGCGTGGAGCAGATCAAGAAGTTCGCGATTCTTCCGAAGAAGCTTTACGAGGAGAGCGGAGAAGTGACGCCGACCATGAAGGTGAAGAGAAAATACGTCAACGCAGCGTTTAAGGATACGATCGAGGGGATGTACAAGTCAGGAATGGAATAGCATAGCGCAGAGCGTATAGCGTTAAATGTCTTTTCGCCGTCTGTTTTTGATTCGTGATTGGACGTTCGTGATCGGTGTTTGTTTGAGATTTGTGATTTGAAATTTGGGATATTGGACGCTATGCGCTTTGCGCCATGCCCTTTGCGGCCTTCATTACCGCCAGCGTTTCTTTTTCTTCCACCTCTGGTATCCTTTCACAGATTCCTCTGATCGGATACCCAGGTAAAACTCCTTCACATCTTCGTCTTGCAAAAGGATATCGGGGGTGTTGGCAGCGACGATCCTTCCGTTTTCGAGAACGAACGCGTAGCTCGAGATCTTCAATGCCATCTTCGCATTTTGCTCGACGAGGAGGATGGTTGTCCCTTCCGCATTGATCATTTTGGTGATCCCGAAGATCTCCTTAACCAGGATGGGGGAGAGTCCCAGCGAGGGTTCGTCCATCATCAGGAGCTTGGGACGCGTCATCAATGCCCTGCCGATGGCGAGCATTTGCTGCTCTCCTCCGCTGAGAGTGCCTGCCCACTGATTCTTCCTCTCGCTAAGAACAGGGAAATGGCTGATCACCCGATCGTAATCTTCCTTTATCCCTTTTTTGTCTCTCCGGGTATAAGCCCCCATGCGCAAATTCTCATCGACACTCAACTCAGGGAAGACTTCCCTCCCCTCCGGTACATAGGAAATCCCCAGGTGGACGATTTCCTCTGCATCCTTTCCGTCAATTCTCTTTCCTAAAAATTCGATGGTTCCTTTGTCCGGCTGGTCCTCGAGAAGTCCCATAATGGTCTTCAGAATCGTCGTCTTCCCAGCGCCATTGGCTCCGAGGATGGCGGCGATTTGTCCCTCCTGTACCTCCAAGGAAACGCCTCTGATCGCCATAATCAGTCCGTACAGTGTCTCAATATTCTTGACCTTAAGCAACCTTTTCCTCCTCGCCCAGATAAGCCTTAAGAACTTCCGAGTGTTTTTGAATCTCTTGTGGTAGCCCCTCCGCTATTCTCTCTCCAAAGTTCAAGGCCAGGATTCGGTCCGAGACGTCCATAATCAGGTTCATATCGTGCTCCACAAGCAAGACGGTGATGCCGAGGTCGTCCCGAATATCCTGAATCGAGAAGATCAAGTCCCCTTTTTCCTCCATATTCATTCCGGCCGAAGGCTCATCCAAAAGGATGACTTCCGGGTCCAACGCCAAGGCGCGGCCAAGTTCGACCAGTTTTCGAGTTCCATAGGGAAGGTTTACCACAAACTGGTCTCTTGCGACCTGGAGGTCGAGAAAGTCGATAATTTCTTCAACCTTTCCTCTGTTTTCAATCTCCTCTTTGGCTGCCCTCGAATTCTTGTAAATGAACGTCGCGCCTCTCCAGACCCCTGTCTTCATGTG
This sequence comes from Syntrophaceae bacterium UBA1163, assembly GCA_002311635.1. Taxonomy (GTDB): domain Bacteria; phylum Desulfobacterota; class BSN033; order BSN033; family UBA1163; genus UBA1163. Next base: position 14,085 of record DBZJ01000087.1, on the reverse strand, counting down.
AATGTGGCGGCCTAACATGAGGTTATCCATGGTACTCATGTGAGAGAAGAGCTCGATATTTTGAAATGTCCGGGCAATTCCCTTTTTGGCAACCTGGTCAGGTTTTAAATAGGTGATGTTCTCTCCTTTGAAGGAGATCTTTCCGGAATTGGGTTTATAAATTCCGCTGATGCAATTGAAGACGGTCGTCTTTCCGGCTCCGTTGGGACCGATGATGGAGTAGATCGCTCCCTTTTCCACCTCGAAGCTCACATTATTTAACGCTTTGATGCCCCCAAAAAAGATCGTCAGGTTTTCGATTTTCAGTATGCTCATCGTCTATATGTCTTTCTACCCCTTGATGTTATCCTTCTCCCCATTGATTGCACGGGTAGGGGACGCCTTAGCCTTCCTCATTAGACCGACTAAAGTCGTCCCCGCCCCACACTTAAAGAACCATTAATAATTTACGGACACGAATCACGGGCACGGACACGTATTCCTGTCCAATTACTTCGTAATTCTTACCCAGTCTGTCAATATCTTCATGCTGCCGTCGGGCTGCACCTGAGCGAACCGAGTGTCTTTACAACCCTGGTGATCCGTAGGCGTAAAGGTGATGGGCGCGCCGATCGCACCCTTCCAGTCTCTTATGGTTTCCATCGCTTTAATAAAAGTCTCAGGCGTTAAATTCCTGCCTGCCCGTCTCAACCCTTCGGCAAGCGGTTCGGCATATAAGCACCCTGAGTAATAGAAAGTTCCCCAGCGCTCATTCGGCTCATACTTCTGGTGCCAGGCCCGATATTTGACCATCAAGGGATGGTTCGAATCCGGGGTCTCGATCGGAAAGGAGTTAATCATCCCGGCCCAAAGCCCTTTCGTGATCGACATCATTAAAGGGCCATCGGAGAGGGTACTGCTGGTCCCAAATTGGGGCTTGTAGCCGATTTTGGCGCATTCGGCGAGGAGTAAAGCCCCATGGGTGGGCATGGCCCACAGAACGACCGCCTCGGCCCCGGACTCTTTTAATTTTAAAGCATGAGAGCTCAGGTCACGGTCGGTTACCTCCGCAGAAACTGTGGCCACCACCTTCAGACCCTTTTCTTTTTCGTAACGCTCCACACCTTCGAGGCCCTGTTTTCCGTAATCATCGTTCTGATAAAACACGGCCACTTTTTTGAGCTTCATGTTTTCATAAAAATATCGGGTGAGGGCCTTAGCTTCATCAACGTAAAGCTGATAGACGGGGAAGATGTATCTGTTGAAAGGCTGAATCCAGTTGGTGACGCCGCTACAGCCGAAGCTGACCATCAACACCTTATTTTCCGTATAATAATCGCGGACAGACATGCCTGGCCCCACTCCCACGCACCCGACCACTCCGAAAATCCCGATCTGTTCTACGAATTCAGTACCGATGGCCTTGGTTTTGGCCGGTTGGTAACCATCGTCACGCAACAAGTATTTGATCTTTCTGCCGTGGATCCCGCCTTCGTCGTTGATCCCCTTGAAGAAAAGGCCTGAACCGCGAGCCACGGCTCCCCAGGCTGCCGCCGGTCCTGTCTGCGGACCTGTCTGGCCGATGAGGATCTCGGTGTCTGTGACTCCCCGGACCTGCTCAGCCGAGACGGGCGTCGTCATCAAAAAGGCCGCCAGTGCTAATAAACAAACCAAAACTAAATCTCTCTTCAACATTTTGTCTCCTCCTTTCCAAACATTGATGGCTCGATAGAGCACGAATAAGAGATTACTTCCCTGCCTACCGATGGATAGGAACCCCCCTTACCAATGACAGATAAAGTGGGCTTGCTATTTCGTAATCCTTACCCAGTCTGTCAATATCTTAACCGTGCTGTCAGGCTGTACCTGTGCGTACCGTACGTATTTTGCGCCTTGATGATCCGTAGACGTAAAGGTAAAAGGTCCGCCGATCCCCCCTCGCCAATCCTTCAGGGTTTCCATGGCCTTGATAAAGGTCTCGGGCGTTAGATTCCTGCCTGCCCGTTTCAGTCCTTCGACAAAGGGCTCGGCATACACGCACCCCGAGTAATAGAAAGTTCCCCACCGCTCATTCGGTTCGTACTTTTGGTGCCAGGCGCGATATTTGACCATCAAGGGATTATTCGAATCCGGTGGCTCGATTGGATAGGAGAGAATCATCCCTGTCCACAGCCCTTTGGTGATCTGCATCATCACAGGGCTATCAGAGAGGGTACTGCTAGTCGCCCACTGTGGCTTGTAACCGATCTTGGCGCATTCGGCGAGGAGCAAAGCAGCGTGCGTGGGCATCGCCCACATGACCACAGCCTCAGCCCCGGAGCTTTTTAACTTTAAGGCATGGGAACTCAGGTCCCTTTCCGTCACCTCGGCAGAAACCGATGCCACGAGCTTCAGACCCTTTTCTTTTTCGTAATGCTCCACACCCTCGAGGCCCTGTTTCCCGTAATCATCGTTCTGGTAAAAGACGGCCACTTTGGTGAGCTTCATCTGTTCGAACAGATATCGAGTTAGGCCGCGGGCTTCATCCACGTAAAGGGGATAGGTGGCGAAGATGTATCTGTTGAAGGGGTTAATCCAATTGGTTACGCCGCTGCAGCCAAAGCTGACCATCAACACCTTGTTCTCCGTGTAATAATCGCGGACAGCCATGCCTGGCCCGACACCCACGCAGCCGACCACTCCGAAAATCCCCATCTGCTCCACGAATTCAGTGGCAATCGCTCTGGTTTTTGCCGGCTGGTAACCGTCGTCACGCAAGAAATATTTGACCTTTCTGCCGTGGATTCCCCCTTCATCATTGATTCCCTTAAAGTAGAGGCCTGTACCGCGGGCCACTGCTCCCCATAGGGCTGCCGGTCCTGTTTGTGGACCCGTCTGGCCGATGAGGACCTCGGTGTCCGTTACTCCCCGGACCTTCTGAGCTAAGCCTGGGGTTGTCATCAAAAAAGTTACCATCATTAACAGCGCCATAGAAACGAATGCTTTTTTTAACATTTATATTCTCCTCCTTCTCCCTAAACTTTCTTCACATAATGTTTGGCCAGGAGTCCGCTCGGCTTAATACATAGCATCAACACAATGACGGCAAAAGCGACAACAGATTTAAATGCCAGAGAGACGTACCCGCCAAACAGGTTTTCGATAATCCCCAACATTGCTCCCCCGACCGCTGTTCCAGGGAGGCTTGTCATTCCTCCTAAGACTGCGGAGGCAAAGCTCTTCAAAAGAGGATCCATCATCATCGTGGGGTCCAGTACGCCAAGCGCTGCGATCAGCATGCCGGCTACTGCGCCAACCATGGAGCTAATCGCCCAGGTGAAAGAGAGTATCCATTTGGTGCGGATGCCCATGACTCGAGCAGCCAACTGGTTCTGTTGGGTCGCTCTCATGGCAACCCCGACTTTCGTGTAGCGGAAAAAGAGAAACAGAATAAACATCAGGACCAGGGAAATGACGATCGTCCAGAAGTTGATCTTGCTCATGACGAGACCGAAGAGATTGTAAGTCTCTATGTTCGAAACCGGAAAATCGAGTGATCTCTGATCGGGTCCCCACTTCCATCCGGCGAATCCCATGAGAATCATTTCAAAACCGAGTGTGATGATAATCAGTCCTAACACAGTAGGTTCCTTGGCCTGTCTTAGAAAGACGAATTCGAAAGAGGCGCCCAAAAGGATAGCAAACAGAAATGTGAGGATGACTGCCCATTGGAATGGGACATGGTGGCTCTCCATGAGGGTAAAGGCCACATAGGTGCTGATCATTGCCATTTCCCCCTGGGCAAAATTTAGAACGTCAGAGGTTTTGTAGATAATGACCATGGCCAGAGCCAGGAGAGAATAACAAGCTCCAACCGCCAGACCGCTCACAATCAGTTGACCAAGCATCTCTTTCTCCAAATGCGGATTTCGGATTGCGGATTTCGGAATTCAATCCGCATTCCACATTCCGAATTCCGAAATTAAAACGGCCATGTCTTCCAGTAGCGTTTGGTTCGAATCCAGAAGCCGAAAATTCCCAAAGGCTCGAAGAGGACGATTAAAATCATGATCAGTCCATAAACAATGACAGCAATATTAGAAATCCCGGCCATGCTCATATATTTCTGGGAAAAGGCGACCAGAGCTGGACCGATGGCTGGAATATCCTGAACGACCTGAAGCTTGATATCGAGGTAGGTCAAGAGGGCTGCTCCAGCGATGGAACCCATGATCGATCCCAGCCCCCCTACCACGACCATGGCCAGGAAGGCGATCGACATGATCATAGTAAAGCCCTCAGGATTGATGAATCCAAGGATAAGAGCGTAAAGTCCGCCAGCAATCCCTGTATAAAAGGCGCTCACGGCGAAAGACAGGGTTTTGTAATAAGTGAGGTTCACCCCCATTGCTTCGGCGGCAATGTCGCTATCCCGAATGGCGATGAAGGCCCTCCCCACCCGCGTCTTGATCAATTTCAATGCCCCGATGACCATCAGAACAGCGATGATCATGATGACGTAATAATAATGGATGTCCTTCATAGGGGTTCCAAAAAGATAAAGTTTTGGGGCTTGAAGCCCCATTCTTCCGCCAAAAAACTCCATATGTTTGATAATCGTGGTAATGCTCATACCGAAGCCGAGCGTGGCGATAGCAAGATAAGGCCCTTTCAGACGAAGGGCTGGAAGTCCCAGGATAAATCCGAAGGCGGATGAGATGAACCCTGCAATGGGGAGGGCAATGTAAAGGGGAAAGCTCCAATTCACTATAAAGATAACGGTTGTGAAGGCTCCGATGGCAAAGAATCCGGCGTGTCCCATCGATATCTGGCCTGTATACCCCACGAGGATATTCAAGCCGATGGCAACGAGGGCATTGATCGTGATGAGATTAAGGATATAAATGGACATCCCTAAGAGGTGGTAGGCTTTGACAAGCCAGGGGAGGATTCCAAGAAATACAAGAAATAGAATGGACCAGACGAGGATGGTGTTACTTTTAAAAAGTTCAATATCTTCGTAATAACTACGCTTGATATCCATAGCGCATCATCTTCCTTGGGCTTTCACTCTCCGAAAGACCGTTGATCGAATCCGAGAATTTTTTCAAATTCAATGGGACAACGACGCACATACTAAAATTTTCACATGGATCTTGTCAAGCTTCTTCTTAAAATATTCTTTGTACGAAGTCAATGAACCCTTCCATCGGGGCGGGAATAATACCCGCCTCGGTTATCTCATTGTATTCCCAATCATCTTAGAGGGATACCTAATCTTTGAATCGAAGACCGCGCTTGAGGATCTTGCCGGTATGGCCTTTGGGCAGTTCCTTCACCAGCTCAATTCTTCTTGGGTATTTATAGGGGGCCACTCGCTCTTTGACGAATTGTCTCAATTCTTCCGACGTAGCCGAAGCCCCTTTGCGAAGCACAATCATGGCAGCTACCTCTTCCCCTAAATCGGGATGGGGAATTCCCACCACCGCAGCCTCGACGACGTCAGGGTGGGTATAGAGGATCTCCTCAATCTCCCGTGGGTACACATTATACCCTCCGCGAATGATCATTTCTTTCTTTCGATCGACAATGTAGATATACCCATCCTTATCCATCCGCGCCAGGTCCCCTGTATGCAACCACCCTCCGCGGAGAGTTTCAGCGGTGGCCTCGGGTTGATTCAGGTATCCTTTCATCACGCCGGGTCCAAGGACAATAAGCTCCCCCACGGCTCCCAAGGGTACGTCTTCATCCCGATCGTTTACGACCCGCGCCTGAAATCCGGGAATAGGAATGCCAATCGATCCAGGCCGCGTTTCTCGACCGAAAGGGTTCTCCACACACACCGGCGAGCACTCGGTAAGTCCATATCCTTC
>DBZJ01000087.1:0-8206 GCA_002311635.1 Syntrophaceae bacterium UBA1163 | reverse complement strand
ATCGGCGGAGCACCTCGACCGGAAGAGAGGCGCCACCCGAGACACAAAACCGAAGGCCGGATCGCCTCGGCCGGCAAACCTCGGCCAACTCTGATAGCCGGTTGAAGATGGTGGGGACGGCGATCAGAATCGAACTCTTCTCCTCTTCGATGGACGAAAACAGCTCCTCAACATTGAAGGTGGACCACACCCGGATGGTCAAACCGAGATAGATGGATGCATTGAGCACACTCGTCTGGCCGAAAATGTGGTAAAAAGGAAGGACGCCGAAAACCACATCATTGGGTTTGGTGGATCGCATGTTCGCGACGGTCATGGCATTACTTGCCAGGTTGTAGTGAGTGAGCATGGCTCCTTTGGGGGAACCCGTGGTGCCACTGGTATAGATGATGGCCCAGGCGTCGTCATCCCGGGTTGGGTACGGATGAAATGTCCCTTCGTCAGCGAAGAGTTCCTCCAGAGGGATGAATCCCTGACCGGACGATACGCCTTGGGCGATCCGCAGATTCATCTTTGGGAGATGTTCCATGACCCGGCGAGGCTGGTCCAGGTAGTCTTTGTGGCCGATGAAAGCCCGTGCGCCGGAATCTTTGAAAATATGCTCGAGTTCTCCCGTTCGATATAGAAAGTTTACCGGCACAACGACAGCTCCCACCTTTGCCAGCGCGTAGTAAACAACGATCCACTCTATCGAGTTTGGAACCATCAAAACGCAGACATCTCCGGGGCGCAGTCCTGCATGAACAAGTCCATGGGACAGTCGATCCACTTGCCGGCTTAATTCCTCATAAGTGATCGTTCGTTCCAGGAAACGAATAGCCGGATGTTCGGGCCTCCGTGCAGCGCTCTCAATGAGAAAGTTAGAAAGATTCACGACTTCCACTGAACTCCTTTTCTTACGGAAGAAGCCATCGCTTGCCCTCCGGCAGTACCGCGGTAGCCAATCCCATTTCCTGATCCGTGACTCTCTGTAGGCGATGCGGTTTTAGTTGAGAAAGTGGCGAGGTGCGTTTCCTGGGGTGAAAGATGTGTGGCTTCATGGGCTGGATCAAACAGCGAGCTGCCCCCCGTCCACGGGGAGAACAATACCCGTGACATAACTGGAAGCGTCTGAAGCCAAGTAAACTACAGCTCCTTTCAGTTCCTCCGGTTCACCGAACCTGCCCATGGGGACAAGACTGAGGATTTTCTTGCCGTGGTGGTCCAAAACCCAGTGGGTCATGTCCGTGGGAAACCAACCCGGGGCAATGGCGTTGACACGGATGTTGTATTTGACCCATTTGGCAGCCAGGTCTTTGGTGAAGGTGATCAATGCGCCTTTGCTGGCGCTGTAGGCAATGGCGTCCGCTCCTTCCTGGATTCCGATCACTCCCATCACCGAAGCGATATTGATAATGGTCCCTCTTTTCTGCCTGATCATCGCCCGCCCGGCGATTTGAGAGAAGAGGAAAACGCCGGTCAGATTAGTGTCGATGACTTTTTCCCAACCTTCCAGAGAATGCTCTTCAGGGGTTTCCCCCCAGGTAACTCCGGAGTTGTTGACCAAAATATCCAGCCGTCCGAATTTCTCCAAAGTCTTGTCCACTACGCTCTGGATGCTCGCAGAGAATTTCACATCGCAAGCCATGGCCAAAGTCTTCACTCCCAATTTCGCCAGGTCCTGTGCTGCCTTCTCGCAATTTTCTATCTTCCGTGAGCAGAGTACGATATTGGCTCCAAGCTCGGCTAAACCTTCTGCCATCTTTAAACCGATGCCTCTTCCTCCGCCTGTGACGATCGCCACTTTGCCGTTCAAATCGAACATCTCCCTGACGTTCATGCTCACACCTCTTGATGGAATGGTAAGAACCTGCTTCCGTGATCCGTAACCGGATAGAGCCCCGTTAGAAATTTGAGTTGTTGCGAAGCACCATTTCTAACGGGGTGAGCTCGCAGCCTGAAGGCTGCGGCTACGGTACGTATTGGATTGAATATAAGAAAAAAAGAAGTTGTCTGTCAAGCAATCCTCAGCAACAAATCCATGAGACATGGAATTTGACTCTGAAATAAATAGGCAGGGCCATCACTGACCCTGCCTATCTCCTATCCTCCTATTTCTCATAAATCGCTATTCTAAGCTTAGCTATTGACCTACATTGCCTGGCTTAGAAAAAGAATGCCTCGATGAAAGGTGCATAAGCTGGATATAATGTTTCTACTTCAGTCTCTACACCAGTTTTGGTATATGAGTCAGTCTGCATACTGATATTGGCAGCGGTGTTGTCTGTAGTGGCGTCGAGGCTGATGTACGTATACGGCGGGGTATTACTAGTAGACCCCCACGGGTACCACGTAGGTAGACCACTTCCATTAGGATTACCAGTGGCTGCAAAATTCGCCAAGTAAGACATCATAGCCTGTGACAGCGCTACCCTTCCCTGTTGGTTACTTGAGTTAAATAGACCCAAACCGTACGGGGGATTATATACCGTGTAATTAAATGTAGGCAGACCATAAACATCGATATCCCATCCGAAGAAAAACGGGATGTCCGAAGCATGGCCGGCACCATAAAGAAAGGCTATATCTTTATCCAGATCTGAACCAGCACCAGGATCATCTACTCCACCCCACATAAAATGGTAGGCGTAGACGTCACTTTGATAACCGACCATTGAGGTTGCAAGCTGATCGACCTCCACAGCCTTCCAGTCGAGTGATGCATAGAACCCAGTAAGTTGGTAAAGAGACGCAGGAAGGACCCCGTATGGTGCTGGATTTGTCGTCGTCCAAATATCGTTAAACGTTGTTTCACTCGGATTAAATACAAAACCAGGACCAGGAGTAGTTCCATCAGTGAAAACACCCCCCCAGACGTAAAGAGGAAGGAAAGGTTTTTCCTCATATTCAGTGTTTCCTATCATAATAGGTATTTGGCTGTAATTTCCATCTGTGATCAAATTCGCGAAAGTATCTGTAATGACTGTACCATCTATAGATGGATTGAAGGTTCCTAACGGTAAATTGCCACTGACCATCAACGCTTCCTCAATTGCATTCGTGGGCTGAGCTCTCAGATAAGCTGCAATTTTGGCATCTGAAATACCAGTGACTGATGTTTTTCCGGTCAAAGCTTCGTAGAGGTTATAGGCTGCAGTAATTGTAGTTGAAGTCGGGAGAGCTCCACCACCAGCACTCATAACGAACGCTTGCTGGAAAAGACCACTGGCAAGAGGTGAAGTGAGAAGAGTCAAAGTGTTAAAACCACCGGCAGATTGTCCCCCAACAGTGATGTTTTTTGGGTTTCCTCCAAAAGATCTGATGTTATTTTTTACCCATTGCACAGCTTTGATTGTATCGAGTGTGCCATAGTTACCCGATTTGTCCTCGGCAGTACCATTGGGGTTAAGTTTCGGAAAATAGAGAAAGCCAAAGGGGCCAAGTCTGTATTGGATCACCACGACGATCATATTCGCCTGGCTCGCCAGATATGATGCGTTATAAATATTTGCCTCTCCAAAGACGTTTCCTCCGCCATGGATCCAGACAAGAACTGGAAGATCGATACCAGCGTTTTTCGGACGAAAAATGTTTAGATAAAGGCAGTCCTCAGAACCAATAGGGGTGGTTGTCAGTGGAAACCATAATGTAGACATATTGGGTTGAGTAGCAGGAGTGAAGTTGAGGGTTGAGTGTCTGACACCACTCCAGTGTTTTGGATCCTGGGGGGCCTTCCACCTTAACGCACCTACCGGAGGTCGGGCATAAGGCACTCCTGCCCAGACCCAGCTACCATTGCCGGCATCGGCGCCCGCCACCTGGCCATATAAAGTATCAACGGTTGTTTGGTTGGCATCGAATATCGCATCAATCGCCGCCTGTACGTCATCAATGATGGTCAATTGGTTAGCCGGATTGATCCATGTGTCCATATTGTCCCAAAAGTTATAAAGCTTCGTTTCGGCCTGGTAATATGCGCCGCTTTTAGTCTGGTTTATCGTGGAATTGATCATATTCAGAACCGTTTTTTGGTACTTAGATTTTACAAAAGCAGTACCCGGAAGGGCAGCGACATCCTTATATAGCGTAGTCAATGCATCTATGGGGCTGGTAATGGTTACGGTGGGCAAAACTTGCGCGTTGACCATTGGAGATGCAAACGCCAATCCCAGAAACACCGAGAAAATGATACCCAAAGAAATCTTCCAATTCGTTTTCTTCATATTTTTTCTCCTCCTTCAAATGGATCGAATCATGAAAAACATTTCCCCCTGAATGCCATGAATCCGGCATCCCCGCCTAACGCCTCTACTACTGATTTGCTGACGACGACCACCCCCTTTCAGCTTTTTAACCTCCTTTCGATGACTTATGAAATGCGAATCAAGAAAGCCTCCGGAGGATAAAATACTCCCTGGGAGCCTCGTATTGACACCTTCTGGTAATTCCATTTCATAGCTTCCTCCGAAGGGACACCCTGTGAATAAAAATATAGAGGAAAAATATCTGCGTGTTTTTCTAAATCGGGATTAAATCCGCGATATTTTTTTATGGAAGGCCCTTAAAATATTTTGAGAGCTCAGATAGAGACGCAGAGCTTTTTTTCGATGGGAACTTAAAATTTCGTCAGTAAAATTTTAAAGGTCTTTCTCCATCCATCACCCCCTTTGGAAAGAGAAAATATTCTTGGAGAGGTTAGGTTTACTATACCTCCGATGATTTCTTTGTCAAGGGAAAAATGAGACTGTGATGAGACTGTTAAAATTATCTTTTCCATTCTGTTTGTCAAACTTAGGAATTGGAAAAGGTTTGCACAAGACATGAAAATGTTTTCCTATTTTCTATTTATTTCTACCGATGATGTTTTGAAACTGGTGCCTTTCTCGGAGCTCTCTCTCGAGGTCTCTCAGCAAAGTGATATCCCTGATCACCAGAACGGCTCCGTAAAATTGCCATGATAATCGAGCAGGGGGGAGCTGTTTACGCTGACCAGTTGTTGATATTGTTTCTGATGTCCGCACTCAATGCGATATTCCGATATGGCTGTCTTTTGTTTGAGCGTTTGTTTCAGGACGTCACAGCACGTCTTATCGCATTGACTCAGGCATTCAGAAAATATCTTACCCGTAATTTCCTTTGAGTTTATGCCGCAAATCTTTTCCGTTGATTTGTTGGCCTCAATCACTCTTAGGTCCGGGTCTACCGTGATAATCGCATCTTTGACGCTGGCAAAGATGGCCTCCAGGCGTCTCCGATGACTCGCGAACTTTTTTTCCGCTTCCACGCGATCGGTGACATCCCGTTGGACCGCGCGAAACCCGCAGACGTTCCCATCCGCGTCCCGGACCGGCGATACGGAATCCTCCACTGTCCTACGCAAACCGTCTTTACGAATGATCTCGTGAATGAACCGGTTCGGCAAACCCGTTTTATAAACTTTATTGTAGGCCTCTTTTATGAATTTGGCTCCTTCTTCATCTATATAAGATTTGTAGTTAGAACCGACAATTTCTTCGCGGCTGTATCCCCATATTCTGCATCCGGCATCATTGGCAAAGAGGAGATTTCCCCTAAGATCCGTCTCACCGACACCGTCCTCAATGTCGTTGACGATCGTCTCGTACTTTTTTAGGGAATCCTGGAGCGATTTCTCCCTTTCCCTAAAATAGGCTTCTCCTTTCTCGAGTTCTCTATCGCTTGATTCTTTATTCATGATCGGTACTCCTAATCCCGACTCCTCTTAGATCCATGTGGTTGCAATGGGATACATCCCGAAGCGACTCTACACCAAAATTGAGCAATTTGATTAGGAAAATTTAGCAATAGCAAAAAGATAGAACTATTTTGCTGAATGTATCATTTGTAGTATTACCGTTTCTGGTTGGGTTGAATATACGAAAATCAGGATGGTGTGTCAAGCAACAAATCCGCAAGACGACGGGTTTTCTCATGCCATCTGAGGGAGTCAAAATAAGTGACGTCCAACCCTTTGAAACAAAAAGGCAGGGCCATTGCTGACCCTGCCTTTTTTCTATGACCCCTGTTTGTGAGGCATCGATTGAAGCATCGACTGTTTCACATCTCTAAGAAAGCTTTCCTTTCTTTGTTATCTCCTCCTCCCGCAGGATCTTCCGCAGAACTTTTCCGATTGCGGATTTTGGAAGCGAGGACCGAAATTCCACCAGCTTCGGGACTTTGTAGGCAGCCAACTTCTCGCGACAGAAAGTGATGATTTCCTCCTCCGTGGCTGTCTCTCCCGGCTTCAGAACGATGAACGCTTTGACCGTTTCACCCCGATACCTATCTGCGATGCCTACCGCAACCGCTTCCTGCACTTTGGGATGCTGAAATAGTACCTCGTCGATCTCTCGCGGGTAAATGTTGAACCCACCGGCGATGATCATATCCTTCTTGCGGTCCACGATGAAGAAATAGTCGTCTTCATCCTGCACGGCAATGTCTCCAGTGTAGAGCCAACCCTCTTTTAGCTGCCCGGCTGTTTCTTGAGGATTGTTCCAGTACCCCTGCATGATGAAGGGGCTCTTCATGATAATCTCCCCCGGCTCGCCCTGCTTCACATCCGTCACCCCATCCTTGACGCTCACGAGACGCACATCATTGTCAATAAAAGGAATTCCGATACTACCCACTTTCTTCATCCCCAGGATCGGGTTGGAGATCCCAAGGGCGCTCGATTCAGTCAGTCCATAGCCTTCACCAAAAAAGATACCCATATCCTTGATCTGCTCGATCATCTCCACGGGCATCGGTGCAGCTCCTGAATTCAACATACCCAGTTTCCGGCCCAGATCCAGCTCCGCGGCCTTGGGATGGTTGATCACGGCGTTGATCATCGTGGGGACAGAGGGGAAATAGGTAATCTCCCTGAAATTGGCCAGTATCCCCATAAATTCATCAATCTGGAACCGGGGGATCATAATTTGCGTGGCGCAACTGAAAAATGCCCAGTTCATCACCCCAATGTTTCCGTAAACATGAAAGTAGGGCAGCACTGCAATGACATTGCGCTTTTCGTAAGAAGTGAGCATATTGGTAGCACTCCCCCATAGCGCACCTCGTAATGTGGCCCCAACGACGTTGCCATGCGTGAGGACTGCCCCCTTGGGGATTCCCGTGGTCCCGCCCGTGAACTGAATCAAGGCTGGATCCTCCGGATTCACCTGGACACGGGGGTTTTTGAAGGTTTGGACGCTCTCGATCAGACTTGAAAAATGATGCCATCCTTTTTCGAGATCCAGGCTGTCTGCCGTGCTCAGGCCCATGCCTTTAATATAATCCGTAATCTTGGTTACGATCACTCGGGGGATATGAACCTCTTTGCACAGGAAACGGATAGCGGGAAGCGCCATGTCGAAAGTGATGAGTGTGGTCAGGTCCGTGGTGGTAGCCATCAGCTTGAGCTCTTCAGCCGTATACATGGGATTGAGGTTGACAACGATCGCGCCAAGAGATAACGCGGCATAGTAAGCGATCGGGTATTGGGGACAGTTGGGGAGATGGATTCCCACCCGCTCCCCTTTTCGAACACCCAGGGATCCCAAAGCGTTGGCAAAGCGCATGACCAAGCCGCGTAGCTCCAAAAAGGTTATCTCCGTCCCAAAAAAGTTGAGGGCGGCCTTGTCGGGGTAGGTGTTGGCGGGAATTTGGATTAGTTCATGGACCGCTATGCGTGGCACGCGGACGGTTATTGGAACGTTGTAATCATAGTGTCTGTGCCAGGGTCTTTCTTCCAAGGTATATTTTCTCCTTCTTCAAATTTTGGACAATGAAGAGGTAAGCCCTTACCCTTGCTTCATCTTCTCCTGTTTCTCTTTCTCCTCGTCCTGGAGTATCCTGCGCAACACCTTGCCTACCATGGTCTTGGGCAAGTCCTTGCGGAATTCGAAGAATCTGGGAACTTTATAGCCTGTCAGTTTCTCCCTGCAGAACTGCTGCAGCTCTTCCTGCGTTGCCTGAAGTCCGTCCTTGGGTACCACCCATGCCTTCACTGCCTCGCCCTGCCGCGGGTCCGGGATACCTCCCACACAAACCTCCGCGACCGCGAGGTGCATCATAAGTATCTCCTCTATCTCACGTGGCCACACCTGAAAGCCTCCACACTTGATGAGGTCTTTCTTTCGCGATGTCAGGAAGAGGAAGCTGTCTTCATCCATGTAGCCGATATCACCCGTATACAACCATCCATCGCGTAACGAGCCTGTAGAAA
>DBZJ01000143.1:26174-32553 GCA_002311635.1 Syntrophaceae bacterium UBA1163 | reverse complement strand
AGTTTTCGATTTTGAAATATATTTCGTTGCCGTTATATTTGGGCACTTTCCCCGCCTGAATATCGGCAAATTCGGTAATGTCCGCGCCGGCGGAAAAAAGTTTGGGCCCGGAACCGGTAATGACCATAACACGGACATTGTCGTCTTTTTCGCATTTATCCAGCAGATCATTCAAATCTCTCAAAACACCCTGTCCCATCGCGTTCGCCGGGGGATGATTAATTGCCGCTATAACGACCATCCCGTCTTGTTCCACTATTAACTTTTCGTAACTAAAATCCATTTTAAATCCTCCTTGATTACGTTTTTTTGAAAAAAGTATTAATGCAAAAAATCCTTCCGGTGACCGGGAGTATAGAAAGAGCGATCAGGTGTGTCAAGAAAAAGGGCCTACAATATGTCCACAATAATCATCATTGACAGATGCCGGAAGCCCCTGTGCAAATTTGATTGCGGACAAGGCTTCCGGCGGTAGAACTTTTTTAAGATAGGAATTTCTTGGGAATATTTCTCAGGATTTCTTCTGCGTCTTTAACCATGACCTGGACCAAGTCATTTACTTTGGGCATGTCGTTTATCCTCTGCGCCGCTTCGCCGGCAGCCATGAGAGCCTTTTCCTTATTGCCGTCGTAAACGGCCTTGATAGACTCAATTTCAAAGTTGATCAAGGACATGTCGATGGTCGTATAGTCATCAGGCGTGCCCAGGAAGACGCCGGGCGACTTTTGCAGGGTATTTCTGGCGTGTTCATTACTCCGAGGGGTCTTCAACCACCGGGCTGGTCCGACAAAGCCGCGGGCGACTAAGGTGCCCCGGTCTCCGGCAGCCACAACGCCTTCTTTCCAGATCTGATGAAAATCACTTTCTTGCGTTGCCAGGAAACGGGTCCCCATCTGAACGCCATCGGCGCCCAGAACCAACGCTGCCGCAAGGGTCTTGCCGTCACAAAATCCACCGGCGCCACACACAAGCGTTTTTTCGTCCGACACGGCTTCCACTACGGCGGGCAGTAAAATCATAGAATGTACCGGTTCCCAGGAGGTATGGAAGCCACCTTCGTGGCCCGAACCAACGATCACGTCAACGCCCGCTTTCTTGCAGCGCATGGCCCCCTTGACGGAAGGAACCACATGCATCCAGGTAAATCCGGCGTTTTTAATCTTGTCCTTCCAACCGACCGGGTCACCGGCGGAGGTAAAGATCACTTTGAAGTGTTTTCTTACATCGGGATTTTCTTCTCTAATCCGAATTGCGGTATCGACCATGATGTGCGCTTTATCCACCAATTCAGCCGATACCATGACGTTTATTCCGAATATGCCGCCTTTATCCTTAACCAGACGATACGTTCGTTTTATTACCTTTTCCAGCACAGTGGCCATATCGTCATCCCTGTTCGCTTCACCACTATCCACAAAGGCATTATAGATCCAGGGTTGCGTGTCCTTACTGAAAAGGCCACTGGTGGAAAGCAAGCCAAGAACCCCCGCATTGGCCGCAGCCACGCAAAGATTATTGTTGCTGAAAGGTCCCATTCCCGCCTGGATGATCGGATATTTGATCCCGACCAAATCACAAAGTCTTGATTTAATCATAAACATCTCCTCAGTTTTATTTTGACAGGTATTTCTTTTAACTATAAGGTGAGTTGGATTGTCTGTCAAGAAAGAGTGGACACAATTGAA
This sequence comes from Syntrophaceae bacterium UBA1163, assembly GCA_002311635.1. GTDB lineage: Bacteria > Desulfobacterota > BSN033 > BSN033 > UBA1163 > UBA1163. The sequence goes on along the minus strand of DBZJ01000143.1, from coordinate 30,868 downwards.
CTCAAATTAACGCGGGGGAATGTAGTTCAATTTGTTAAGTTAAGTATGGTTTACAAACGACCCTACTTCAAAGAACATAGGAACCCGGGGACAATCATTCCGCCTTCCGAGCCGGTTGACGGCTCTAAATTCACAGACCCACTTCTTCAGGCTTTGAGCATTGTCGGTTCCGTTAGAAGGCTTTTTCCGGGACCTTAAAGGGGCTCCGGATGAACGGGTGAAGGGTTGGAAGTGTAGGAGACCTTTCCCTTTGATATGAGGGAAAGGTTTTTTTTTATGACCGCTGGTCAGGTCTTGGAATTTGCTTTGCAAATTTGGGGGAGACCAAATAAAATAGGAATCGATGGAGCCCATTGTCATCATCGGGGCGGGGCTGGCGGGTTGCGAAGCGGCCTGGCAGATTGCCGGGAGAGGTGGGAAGGTGATTCTCTACGAGATGAAGCCGGAGGCCTATTCTTCAGCCCATCGCTCTCCTTTCTTCGCAGAATTGGTCTGCAGTAATTCTCTCAAATCGGAATCCCTTGGAAACGCTCCCGGTGTCCTGAAGGAGGAGCTGGGAAGATTAGAATCCCTCGTCTTGAAAGTCGCCAAAGAAACAAGGGTTCCTGCGGGAGATTCTCTCGCTGTGGACCGAGAGGTTTTTTCAAAGCAGATCACCCGCATCCTGGAAAGCTTGGACAATGTGAAGGTGATCCGCAAGGAGGTTACTTCCATCCCTCAAGATCGGATTACGATCATCGCCACAGGCCCCCTTACGTCAGAAGTTCTCGGCAAGGAAATTCAGAACGTGACCGGAAGCCGTCATCTCTTTTTTTACGATGCCATCTCACCCATCGTCGCCGCTGATTCCATCAATTTTCAGCGTGCCTTCAAATCGTCTCGGTACGGGAAAGGGGGACAGGACTACGTCAATTGTCCGATGGATGAGGAAAGCTATAACCAATTCGTGCACGCATTGAATCAGGCGGAGAGAGTCCCGATACGCCCGTTTGAGAAGCGATATCTTTTTGAAGGGTGTCTTCCCGTTGAGGAGATGGCGGAGCGGGGGAGGGAGACCCTGGCCTTCGGGCCCCTCAAGCCCGTTGGCCTGATTGACCCGAAGACAGGGAAACAGCCCTTTGCAGTCGTCCAGCTGAGGCAGGAGGATCGCTTTAAAACGCTTTTCAATTTGGTAGGATTTCAAACCCGATTGAAGCATGAAGAGCAGAAGAGGGTATTCCGGATGATTCCGGGTTTAGAAAAAGCAGAATTTGTCCGACTGGGTTCTATCCATCGCAATACTTTTATCGACTCCCCTCGACTGCTGGGGGAATCCCTTCGGCTAAAGTCGCTTCCGAACCTCTTCTTCGCCGGGCAGATTACGGGTGTAGAGGGGTACATGGAGTCAACGGCAATGGGACTATTGTCGGGGATCAATGCCCACCGATACGCGAACGGGATGCCAGCCCTTATCCCTCCGCCTACAACCGCTATGGGCGCGTTGGTCCACTACATCACCCATTCCCTCGCCGTCCCCTTTCAGCCTATGAACATAAACTTTGGCCTCTTCCCTTCCTTGTCGGGAAAGGGCAGAGGCCGACAGAAACGACTTCTTTTTGCGGAACGGGCATTGAGAGACCTGGAAGAGTGGAAGAAGAGAAATGACGTGTGAAGAACAGAGGGAAATCCTAAGAAGGCGAGGTTAAGGTTGAGCTTAAGGTTAAGGTTTGAATAAGGCGCAAGCCGATCTGAAGATTAGAAGAAAATTCTCACGCTTAAGTATGTAAGAATCTGACGAGGAACGGATGAAAAAGAGAAATTGTTTTCGATGCGGGAAGGAACTCCAGCCTGGCGGTCTCTTCTACGTCGCCGATATTAGAGTTCTTTCAGGGTTTGACGGCATCCTGTCAGAACCAGCGGAGGGGATTGATCAACAGTTAAAGGAACTGCTCGAACAAGCTGAACGTTTAGACCCCCAGGAGTTGGAGAAGGATGTCTACGAAGAGATCACTTTGATCATGTGCAAAAGTTGTCGGGATCGGTTTGTGGATGAGATTCGGAACCCATGGGAGGGCCCGTTTCGAGTTCGAAAAGACCCGGACCCTCTGCTTCATTAAACCTGCCCTCCCGTCACTCCCCGCCGCAATTTTTTGCGCCTCACCCTTTCCTCAAGAGACTGCGCCGCCATTAACGAAAAACCGCTTGCGTTGCGAGACGGGACAGGCGGTCAGGTGACGAAGCTTTAGAGCGGAAACCTTTTATCGGTCGTCTACTGGGCTGCAAGCCGATGGAAAGGTGGCATTAACAATAAGCTCGATTACCCATACCTCTAAATGGCCGCATTCTAAAGCTGAGGAGCCTGACTGTTTGTCCCGTCTGCTTCCTACCTCCATCATGGTTACCACACAATCCCCAAGGGGAGATCCAGCGGACCTCTCTCAAAAATCACTTGACAAAAATCTAAATCTATGATTAGTTAGTTCAACTGAATCAATTGAAGCAAGAGAATGGAGAAGCGGACTCTTTCTTTAAAGAAACTGACCGGTACCGTTTTGAAGAACGGGTCGAGGGAGATGGCTGGCCGGCTGCGAGGCGCCCGGATTCGAGAGGCCCTTGAAAAGATTTTGGGCGAAGAAAAACGATCCCTTCGCGTCGTCCTCGATTTTTCGGGGATGGGTTCCATCGACTTTTCCTGGGCAGATGAGGTGGTGGCGAAAATGATCTCCCGGCTGTGGAGCGGTGAGTATGGAGAGAAGTTTCTCGTCCTGAAGAACCTCAACTCCTCTCAGGCGGAGAACGTCGATGTGGCCTTGGAAAGGAAAAGACTGGCTATTCTGATTACAGGGACGGAAGGATGGCGAATCATCGGTTCTCTGAATAATTATCTCATCCACACCTTGAACCGGGTGATGGAGAAGAAGCAGTTGACCCTGAGGGAATTATCCGAGGAGGAAGGGATCGGAATGAACACAAGCGGCACCCGGCTTCTCAATCTTTATAGAAAGCGCCTTGTGGCACGAGTGGAGGGACCAGCGGTGGGAAGGGACGAGCCTCACCGGGGGAGACAGTATATTTACCAATCCCTTCTTTCCTGAGTAGAGTCTGATGGCAGAGCTGAGGAGAGAGCCCGTTACAAGAATGTGGGTAGTGGTCACCACCGACCACCCGAAAGGTCCGTCGGACTACCTTCCTTTCAAACCTCCCTATCGCGTTCAGGAGGCGGAGGACCCCTGTCCTTTTTGCCCGGGCAATGAAAAGATGACTCCGCAAGAGACTTACTCATTGAGAGGCGATGGCGGAAGATGGTCTGTCCGGGTCGTTCCCAATAAATTTCCTTTCTTCCGTATCGAAGGGGACTACGATCGAAGGCCTGAGGGGATGTACGATGTCATGGAGGCGATCGGTGCCCATGAGATCGTCGTGGAAGCCCCTGAACACGAACAGGGCCTGGCCACCATGGAACCCAGGCAGATTGAGAAAATCCTCCAAGCTTATCGGGAAAGGCTGATTGACTTGGAGAAGGATCAGCGATTTCAGCAGTTCCTCATCCTGAAAAATTATCCCGGCATCTTCAATCGTCACCCCCACTCCCATATCCTGGCCATGCCGGTCATCCCGAAGAGGATTGACGAAGAGGTCTGGGGGACGCTGGATTACTACCAGCGCAAGGAACGCTGCATCTTTTGTGACATCATCAAAGAAGAAATGACGATGAAGAAAAGGGTGATTCTGGAGACCGTCCATTTTTTGATCTTCTTGCCCTTCGCCTCGCGTTACCCCTTTGAAGCCTGGATCATCCCCAAGGTTCACTCCCCCGATTTCCATCGCATTAGGGAAGAGGAGGTGGCAGATCTTTCCGGTGGGATCCAGTCGCTGTTCCATTGTTTTTTTGAACTTCTTTCCGATCCTCCTTACAGTTTTACTCTCCATACATCCCCTGTCCAGAATCGGTTCCATCGGCCGGAGTACCATTGGCACATCGAAACGCGACTACGAATAGGATTGCGGGAAGGGTTCGAATGGGGGACGGGTTTTTTCGTCAATCCTACGCCACCTGAAGATGCTGCGAATTTTTTGAGAGGGGTCCTATAAAAGAATGAAGAGCTGAGAATGGAGAATTTTGATTCAAAAGAACCGGACCGATTCAAAGGGCAACCTTCTGAGGCCAAGAAAGCGAGGAGGAAGTGGGTTCTTGTTTCGGGGTCTTTTATCGTGGCCCTTTTTTTTCTGATCTACTTTTTTTTAATCCCCTCCGCTTCTCCACCGCCTCCCGCCACTTCCCCTACCTCCGCGACATCCACCTCCCAGGAGCCCCAGCTTCAGACGATCGAGGGCGAAGTGGAAGAACGAAGTAATCTTTTCCAATCTTTAACGGAGAAGAACATTCCCCCTCGATGGATCGATCTGATCGTTTCCAAATTGAAATCCTACGTGAATTTCAGGAAGATCAAAGGAGGGACTTATCGTTTCATCGCCGATGGGAAGGGAGAGTTGGTAACGTTTATTTACGAAGCGAGTCCAACCGAGATCTATGAGATCGAAAAGGATGCCCAGGGATACGTCGCTCGCAGGAAAGAAGTTTCCCTCGAAACCCATCTGGTAAAGGTCGTCGGGGAGATTCGTTCTTCTCTCTTTGAGGCAATGGATGAGGCCGGAGAACAGGACCCGTTGACCACCGCATTCGCTGAAATTCTGGCCTGGGAAATCGATTTTTA
>DBZJ01000143.1:10469-26108 GCA_002311635.1 Syntrophaceae bacterium UBA1163 | reverse complement strand
GATTTTTATAAGGACGTCCGAGAAGGGGATCGGTTCAAAGTGGTGGTGGAGAAGATCTACAAAGGAGATCAATTCGTCGGATATGGAACCATCCATAGCGTCGAATATCAGAGGGGAGAAAAAATCATTAGGGGGATCCATTATAAAGATGGCTATTACAATGAGAAAGGAATTTCTCTGAGGAAGGCATTTTTAAAGGCTCCTTTAAGGTTCAACCGGATCAGCTCTAAATTCAGCAGGGTACGACTCCATCCCATCCTGGGCGGATTGAGACCCCATCTCGGTGTGGATTATGCGGCTCCACCCGGAACACCGATTTGGGCGGTGGCGGATGGAACGGTTACCTTTTGCGGGTGGGGCAATGGGTTCGGGAACCAGGTCATTCTCCGCCACAGGAATGGCTATACGACCTATTACGGTCATCTTTCCGGTTTTGGTCACGGGGTCAGAAAAGGAGTGAGGGTCAAGCAGAAACAGGTCATTGGGTATGTGGGATCGACCGGTCTTTCTACAGGACCCCACTTGGACTATCGGGTGTCCAAAGACGGCCGATTCCGGAATCCCCTGAAAGAGGCTTATCCTACAGGTATACCGATCGAAAAAGGAGGAATGGAGTCGTTTCATCAAAGGAGGGATCAGATGTTGGTTTGGCTTCAGGGGGAATCACCTTTTTGGAAGAAAATGGGAAAAGGGGAAGTGGCAATGGTGCGGGCAGAATGAGGTGTCTATGGGTCAGAAAAAGAAGGTCCTCGTTGTCGATGACGAGCGGGATATTATCAAGGCATTGATGATCCGGCTTCAGGGAGCGGGGTACGAGGTGGTCACCGCTTTTGACGGGGCCCAAGCGATCTTTGTGGCCCACAAAGAGAAACCGGATCTCATCATCCTCGACATCCGTATGCCGGCCGGGGATGGGTTCAGCGTTGCCGAGAAACTGAAACATTCCACGAATACCGTTTCCATTCCCATCATTTTTCTGACGGGGGGGCCGGAGAGGGACTCCGAAGAAAGGGCCATGACATTGGGAGCTCGTTTTTATATTAAGAAGCCCTATGACCCTGAGGAGTTGTTGGATGCGATCAAGAGGGCGCTGGAGAAAGACTCGGATACCTCCTGAGATCATAGGGATCATTGATCCGTTGCCATGTTAAGAGAAGATTTTTCGATCCAAGCGAATATCCGACGGATGCTGGCTCGTACCGATATCGATGCCTCCCAGATGGAATTCGGCACGGTGAGAGGAGTGGTTTACATTCAGGGGACTTTTCGGCTTTCTCGTTTTAATCCATCCTGGGATTCGGACAAAGTAAATCAGTTCGCGGTGAATACACTTTATCTGTTAGAAAAGAAGATCCGGCGCATACCGGGGGTCTCGGATGTGGTTTTCCAGCTTAACAACTGGAAAAAGGAGAAAGGGCATTGGTTCCACGTTGAAATGACGAAAGAGGATGAAAACAAATGAAGCCAGGACAGAACCCAATCTATCGGCACATTTTGGATGAAATCGGGAAGATGGTTCAAATTCATCCCAATTACGCAGATCTCCAGAATCAGCTCGCCCTTCTCCTGATGGTCGAGGGAAAAATGGAAAGGGCGGAGATCCATTTGTTGAAGGCCATCCGGCTAAACCCAAAATATGGAGAGGCCATTCTCAATTTGGGGTTTTTGTATATGGAAACCAAGCAATGGAAGAAAGCCGAAGAGATTTTCCTCTCCGAGGCGAAGAGGCGTCCCAGGGATGGTTTTCTTCAACATGTCTTGGGGATCCTGTACCTGCAAACCGGAAGGCAAAAGGAGGCGGCGGCAAGGATTTGTAAGGCGATGCACTGCCATTCCCACTACCGGGACTATTATAGGGAGAAGGGGGTGTGGCAGAGAGGGACCATCCACCTCGATCCGAAAGCAGAGGCTGCGTTGAAAAGAATTCTTTTGTACCCCTACGCTCAATTCCACAACTTCGTCGGTCTCAATCTTGCTAAAAGAGGGAAATTTGCGCAGGCGGTCAAGGAGCTTAAGAAGGCCGAAGGGCTGAATCCAGATGAATTTATTTTCCATGCGAACCTTGGAACCGTCTACTACTACCAGGGGGTCTACTCCAAGGCCATTCAGGAATTTCAGAAGGCTTTGAGGATTAACCCTCTCTACGGCATGGGATATGCCAACCTCAGTTACGTCTATGGTTTGATGGGCCGGTTCCGCGAAGCCCTCCGGTGCATGGATAAAGCGGTTCGGTTGAACCCTCAGTATGCAGATCTCCATTATAATCTGGCCCTTCTATACAATGATCGAAAACAGTACCGGAAAGCTGTCTTAGAATTGAAGAAGGCCCTTCGCATCAACCCCAACTACCTCTTTGCGAGGATCAATTTGGGTGTCCTGTATGAGGATCAGAAAAGATGGGAGGAGGCGAGAAGGGAATATCGGAAAATCCTCCGGATCACACCCGACGATGAGCACGTTCGAAAGCGGTTGGAAAGAATCTCCTGACCGAGAGGAAGATCGATGGCAGTCTCTCCCCGTCCCACCGAAGCACCCGGGGTACAATCCATCCTGGTAATTCATCAGGGTGCGCTGGGCGACTTTATTCTGTCCTTGCCCGCCCTTGAGGCCATGCGAAAGGCCTTTCCACAAGCCAAATCGGTCATGATGGGATATCCGGGAATTCTGGAGCTGGCTGAAAAGCGATTCTACGCCGACAAGATCCTCTCCGTCGATCAAAGAGGAATGGCTTCTTTCTTCGTTCGGGAAGGGTCTCTGGATCCCTCTCTCTCCCAATTTTTTAAGAGGTTTGATCTCATCGCCGTCTTTGGAAGAGACGGGGAAGGATCGGTCATCAAAAATCTGAGAAGGGTTTGTGAGGGACGAATTCTTCACATCACTTCTTTTCCGCCCCGGGATGAGAAGGTACATTTATCCGACCACCTCCTCAAACAATTTGCCCAATACGGATTTCCGGCATTTGGATCGATTCCCAGGCTCTATTTGAAAGACGAAGATCGAGAATGGGCAAGGGGTTTCTGGAAAGGCAAAGGAGTGACTCCAGACGAGCGATCAAAGGTCATCATCCTCCATCCCGGTAGCGGGAGCAAGAAGAAGGTTTGGCCCCTTGGCCGATTCCTAAACCTTGCTCACATTTTTCAAGATCATCTCGGTTCAAGAATCCTCGTTGTCCTCGGTCCGGCCGAGGGACCAGAAGTCGAGAGGGCCTTTGAAGGAGTGAGACCCACCGCGCCCATTCTGGCAAAGGAACTCACTCTTCTCCAACTGGCGTCCGTCATGGAAAGATGCCGGTTTTTTATCGGAAACGATTCCGGTATTTCTCATCTGGCCGCAGCAATAAGCCTTCCTACGGTGGCCATCTTCGGGCCCACGGATCAAGAGGTCTGGTCGCCGCGGGGAGAAAAGGCATTGGTCGTTTCCAGGGGAGTCCGTTGCTCCCCCTGCCCACAAGAGCGTCTCCTCCGATGCAAGGACTTTCAATGTCTGAGAGGGATTGAGGTGGGAGAGGTTCTCGAGGGGGTGGAGAGGATAGGAGGGCGGGAGTGACATCTTCACGCGGGATTGAGGATAAGTTCTCAGACTTAAACGTGCAAGAATGTTAAGAAGGGAGGAAGAAAATGGAAGAGAAGAAAATAGGGGAAATTATCAAATTTTTTGGAAAGATTAGTGTCGCCGCGATACGGTTATCAGAGGGGTCTTTAAAGGTCGGAGATACCATCCATATTGTCGGCCATACGACTGATGTCACTCAAACCATCGATTCCATGCAGATTGAGAACAAAAGTGTTCCAGAGGCGGGGCCAGGTGCGGATCTCGGGATCAAAGTAAACGGCCGGGTGAGAGAACACGACGTCGTCTACAAGGTTGTGGGATGATCCCGTCAGTCTAAGCCGGTCATAATATAAACGATCGTGCGCTCCGGGTGATCAACAGGCTGGAGAAGGAGTCATTTTGAGATGAAAACGGGAGTCGCGAATCTTCCGCTCCACTATGGGAAGGCCCCTGCCTGGCTTTTTCAGAGGATGAAGAGTCTGGCGAGGGAGATCACCCTTTACGTCATCGATACTTACGGAGCGGAAGAAATGCTTTCCCGGCTTTCCGACCCTTTCTGGTTCCAGGCCTTTGGCTGTCTGTTGGGGTTTGATTGGCACTCGAGCGGCGTGACGACGACGGTCTGCGGAGCACTGAAAGAAGGAATCAAAGGGATGGAAAAGGAGATGGGGTTTTTCGTCGCAGGAGGGAAAGGAAGAGTCTCCAGAAGAACTCCCGTCGAAATCGAAGAGATTTGTTCCGAGAGAGCGATTGATGGCACCCCACTTGTTTATGCAAGCCGGATGTCTGCCAAGGTGGACAGTGCAGCCGTTCAGGACGGGTACCAAATCTACCATCATACCTTCTTCTTCACTCAATCGGGACAGTGGGCAGTGGTCCAACAAGGCATGAATGAAGAAAACAGATATGCCCGAAGATATCATTGGTTCAGCCAGGGGATTAAGGATTTTGTCTGTGAGCCGCACTGGGCGGTCTGTTGTGATCGAAAAAGAGAAGGCTTAAACCTTGTGGCACAGGAAAGTGAAAGGGCCAGACAATCCATCACAGAACTTTCCCAGGAGAAACCTGAATTTTTGATGACCGAGGGGAAAAGAGCCGTATCCCTTTCGCTTCCCCGGGAGCATCCCGTTCCCATGGAAGAGACCCGTCTGAAGAGATTGGAGAAGGTTTTTATTCAAATCTATGAACGTTCGCCAGACAATTTTGAGCAGCTTCTTGGAATCAAAGGGGTTGGCCCTCAAAGCCTTCGGGCGCTGAGTCTGATCTCAGAGCTGATCTACGGGATAAAGCCGAGTTTCAAAGACCCGACTCGATTCAGTTTTGCTCACGGAGGAAAAGACGGCTATCCCTATCCCGTGGATCGAAAAGTCTATGATCAGACGATTGAAGTACTAAAAGGAGCGATTGACAAGGCCAAGGTAGGAGACCGGGAGAAGATGGAGGCCATCCGAAGGCTGAGTCATTTTTCAACATCTGGCATAGGGCATAGGGCATGGCGTTGAGAACTCTCTGCGCTTAGCGCTATGCGCTCTGCGGTTAATTGGTGTTATGCGCTTCATTGCTGATTTTCACATTCATTCGAAATTCAGTCGGGCCACGAGCAAGGACATGGAAGTGGAGACCCTTGCTCGATGGGCGAAGAAAAAGGGCATTGCTCTTCTTGGGACAGGCGACTTTACCCACCCCACCTATTTCGCAGAGTTGCGGTCGAAATTAGAGCCCTTGGGGAGCGGCCTCTTCAAGTTGAAGAAGGGAGATCAGGGCGTTCTCTATATTCTGACGACAGAGGTTAGCAATATTTACACTCAGAACGGAAGGGTAAGGCGGATCCACACCCTTCTTTTTGCGCCCAGTTTTGAAGTGGTGGAGGCCGTACGATCCAAGTTGGGTAATCTCGGGAAACTCTCCTCAGATGGGAGGCCCATTTTTAGCTTCAGTGCAAAGGAATTAGCGAAGATGATTTTGGATATTTCGGAAGATTGCTTGATCATTCCTGCCCACGCCTGGACGCCCTGGTTTTCGATCTTCGGGGCTAATTCGGGATTCGACTCCATCGAAGAATGTTTTGGAGAACTCTCTCCTCATATCCACGCCATTGAAACGGGCCTTTCCTCCGATCCTGAAATGAATTGGAGGTTATCGGCTCTCGACCCCATCACGCTCATCTCCAATTCGGATGCCCATTCCCCGAGTCGGCTGGGGAGGGAGGCGAATGCATTCGACTGTGCGCTGGACTATCGGGAGATCGCCGAGACCATTCGAAAGAAAGATCGGAGAAAGCTTCTCTTCACCATCGAATTTTTCCCGGAGGAGGGGAAATATCATTATGACGGCCACCGTCAATGCGGCGTGATCTTCTCTCCCTCCCAAACCAAGGCGAACCAATACCTCTGCCCGAACTGTCATAAGAAGCTGACGGTGGGCGTGATGCATCGGGTAGAGGAGCTCGCCGACCGTCCCGAGGGGTTTGTTCCGAAGAATGCCATCCCCTCGATCCACCTCATCCCGTTGGAAGAAATCATTGCCGAGGTGCTGGGCGTCCGGGTCGGGACCAAGGCAGTGGAGGCTGAGTACGAAAGGTTGATCGAGAGAGGAGGATCGGAATTTAGGATTCTTCTCGATGCTGCTCCCGATGAACTGGCCTCATTTGTCCCGCCCAATATCCTGGATGGGATTGTCCGAATGAGGCGGGGAAAGGTTTCGATCATTCCGGGCCATGACGGCGTTTACGGGAAAATTGATCTCTTCCCCGAGCGACAGGCAGAGGGGGAGTCAAAAGAACAGCTGAAGCTGTTTTAAAATCCCCCCTCTCCCCCCTTTGCTAAAGGGGGGTTAGAGGGGATTAATAGAAAATCATTGTACGATTGATGTTGTGGATTTTCTATTTAAGACAGGGGACCGGGAGGATGGACAAAGAAATAAAGGAGAATATGGTTCGAGTCTGTCAGCATCTGATGAAAATGCTGAATTTGGCTTCCGAGGCATTCCGAAAGCCAACGGAGAAATCTTTCAAAGAGGCTGAGGAGGTCAAGAATAGGATTCTCCAATATTCCTCAGAACTGGCCAGTTTTATTATTTCAAAGAGTCCATCGAGCGAGAAAGGGAAGGGGTCGGCGAAACCTTATCTCTCCATCGCCTCCAGCCTTGATCGCATGACTTACAATATCGAAGGAATCTTGGACCGGTTAAGGGCCAAGTCTGAAAAACATATCCTCTTTAGTGAGCGAGCGGTCAAGGAGGTGAACGACATCTTCCAGGAGACCATCAGACTCTTAGAATACCTCCCAAACCTGATTGCGACCGAGAACAAACTCCTCGGCCAACGAATCGGAGAAGAGGGGAGGTCCGTTTTTGAAATCGTGAATACCTATTCCGAAGAACACGAAGAGAGACTGATACAGGGCATCTGCGAGCCCGAACATTCGCCCATTTATCTTGGCATCCTTGAATCCTTAAAAGGGGTCACGGTCCATATTCTCGAGGTAAGCGGAAAGATCGTCTCCATTTCATCCAAATCCTGAGTCAGGGGAAACCGTTTATGTGTTCGGGACCGGCCGCGATCCTTTGACAAAGCTTTAGCCCATACCCTGAACTCCGTCCTTTGTCAATTTCACCCAGCCACGCCACTATGCTTCGCGCGGGTTATCGGATAAACGATCTTGTCCGCCAGAGGGTTGAAGTTGCTGGCCAAATTTCTTAAGGTTTTTCTTGACAAATTGACGACACATTTTATAATATGACGTCTGATTCACATTTATATGGCGTAACCCTAGACGCCGCACGAGGTCAAGCGATGCAAAGCAAAAAGCTCTCAAGGCGAGAAAGAGAGAAGTTAAGGCAACGTCAAGAGATACTTGCCTCTGCAATCGAGCTTTTCTCGGAGAAGGGATACCACAACGTCTCCATGCACGAGATCGCCGAGAAGGCCGAGTTTGCCATCGGGACACTTTACAAGTTCTTCAAGAACAAGGAGGACCTCTACAAGGCCCTTATCCTGGGGCAGGCCGAGAAATTCCATGATGCGCTCACCAAGGCAATTGAAGAGCCGGATGACGAGATTGAAAAACTGCGAAATTACGTCAGGGCCAAGGGCGCAGTCTTTCGTGCCAATGTTTCCATAGTCCGTCTCTATTTTGCTGAGACCGGGGGAGCGAGCTTCAACGTCATGGCGGGCCTTGATTCCGAAATCCGAAAACGATATGGCCGGTTCCTGCAAACCCTCGGCTCGATCTTTGAAAGTGGGATTAAAAGGAAACGGTTTAAAAAGATCGCCGACCCGTACCATTTAGCCGTTGCCCTTAACAGCCTCACCAATGCCTTTCTTTTTCTCTGGCTTGAGGCGCCTGATCGCCATCCTTACCCAGAAAATCCGGACACGATCCTGGATATTCTCTTCAAGGGACTGGTTGGCCCGTGATCTGGAGTGGCGCTTTGCCGACTCAATATGACGAAAATTGTTCTTTGAGAGGTGTTTCATGCAACTTCAGGAAAATGTAAATGAAAGGGTTAAAATGATCGTCGTTTCGATAGCTCTGCTCGCAGGCCTTATCCCGTGCGGTTGCAGCTCGCAGCAGGCTGCTCCCAAGCCCGGTTTCCCCGAGGTTGCCGTTGTTACAGTCAATCCCGAGCGCGTCGTGCTAACCACCGAATTGCCCGGTCGGACATCCGCCTACTTTGTTGCGGAGATTCGTCCCCAAGTGAATGGCATTGTCCAAGAGCGTCTATTCAACGAAGGCTCCGACGTCAAAGCCGGCAGCGTGCTTTATCGGATTGATCCGGCGCCCTATCAGGCGGCCTACGACAATGCCGTTGCAGCGCTTGCGCGGAGCGAAGCCAATCTCCCACCCATCCGGTTGAAGGCCGAGCGCTACAGGCAGTTGATTGTCCTCAAAGCGATCAGCCAGCAGGATTTCGACAATGCGGACGCTGCTCTCAAGCAGGCCGAGGCCGATATCGATTACTCGAAAGCCGCTGTTGAATCCGCCCGTATCAATTTGGCGTACACGCGCATCACGGCGCCGATATCCGGCCGCATCGGCAAATCCAATGTGACTGTAGGCGCTCTCGCAACGGCGTATCAGGGTTCCCCTTTCGCAACGATCCAACAGCTTGCTCCGATTTATATAGACGCGACAGAGTCGAGCGCCAACCTGCTGCAGCTCAAACGGAACATCGCGGCCGGCCGGATCAAGGGTGCCGGTCCCGACCAGGCACGGGTGAGGCTGCTTCTTGAAGACGGCACACCCTATCCGCAGGAAGGGACCTTGAAGTTCTCCGAGGTCACGGTTGATCCAAGCACCGGATCGTTTATCCTCCGGATGGTCTTTCCGAACCCTAAACATACTCTTCTGCCAGGAATGTATGTGCGTGCCGTTGTCCAAGAAGGCGTCGTTGACCGCGCCATTCTCGTCCCGCAGCAAGGGGTGTCCCGCGACCCGAAGGGGAATCCCGTTGTTCTGGTCGTGGACGGCTCGGGCAAGGTCGAGCAGCGGATGATCACAGTCGCTCGCGCCATGGGCGACCGATGGCTTGTCAGCGAGGGATTGAACCCGGGTGACCGTTTGATTGTAGAAGGGAGCCAGAAAGTTCGGCCGGGGGCTTCCGTAAAGGTTGTCCCGTTCGATGCTGGTGGGAAAGGTGGCGCGGTGGCCGAGAAGGCGGCTCACCCGGCTGCAAAAGCGAATTGATCGGAGGTACCTGATGTTATCGAGATTCTTCCTGGATCGGCCCGTATTCGCCTGGGTCATCGCCATCGTCATCATGCTGGCGGGCGTCCTCGCCATCTATAATCTGCCTATATCGCAGTATCCACCCATCGCGCCTCCGTCGATCTACATTCAGAGTTTCTATCCCGGGGCCTCGGCGGAGACCGTGGAAAACAGCATCACTCAGATCATCGAGCAGAAGATGACCGGCCTCGACAAGATGATCTACCTGTCCGCCACCAGCGATTCGTCGGGGCTCTCCCGCATCGAGTTGACCTTTGCCCCTGGGACCGACCCGGACCTCGCTTGGGCCAAGGTGCAGAATAAGCTCCAGCTTGCCATGGCGAGCCTGCCCGTGGTTGTCCAGCAGCAGGGTGTCACCGTCGGCAAGGCCACCCGAAACTATCTGATGATCGTGGGCCTGATTTCGGAAGACGGCAGCATGGACGGCAACGACTTGAGGGACTATGCCCAATCCAATTTGGAGAAGGTCCTCTCGCGGGTCCCCGGCGTGGGCGAGGTGGAAGAATTCGGAACGCAGTATGCCATGCGTATCTGGCTGAACCCAGACCGGTTAGTCGATTATAATCTGACGATCGATGACGTGATCGCCGCGCTTCAGTCTTACAACGTCGAGGTCTCAGCCGGCCAGTTCGGCGGGGCGCCGGCAGTGGAAGGTCAACGCCTGAACGCCTCCATCATCGTCCAGAGCATGCTGAAGACCCCTGATGAATTTGCCGTCATCCCCATCCGCGTCAATCCGGACGGCTCGATCGTACGGATCAGGGATGTGGGGCGAACGGAGTTGGGAACAGACTCCTACGACATGGATGTTCTTTACAACGGCAAACCCTCGGCCGGCATGGCCATCCGGCAGGCCGCCGGCGCAAACGCCCTGGATACGGCCGATGCGGTCAAAGCGAAAATGAAGGAAATGAGCCGGTACTTTCCTCCGGGGATGAAGGTCGTCTACCCGTACGACACCACCCCCTTTGTCAAGGTAGCCATCGGCGAGGTGCTGAAGACCCTCCTTGAGGCCATCCTGCTGGTCTTCCTGGTCATGTGGCTCTTCATGGGAAATATCCGGGCCACCCTGATCCCGACCATCGCGGTGCCGGTGGTTCTCCTGGGGACCTTCGCGGTATTGGGATTTTTCGGATTCTCCATCAATATGCTTACGATGTTCGCCATGGTGCTGTCCATCGGCCTTCTGGTGGACGACGCCATCGTGGTGGTGGAAAACGTGGAACGAATCATGAGCGAAGAAGGGCTTTCGCCCAGGGACGCCACCCGCAAAGGCATGGAACAGATCACGAGCGCCCTGATCGGCATCGGGCTTGTGCTCTCGGCCGTGTTCGGCCCCATGGCCTTTTTCGGCGGCTCGACGGGCGTGATCTATCGGCAATTTTCCATAACCATCATCGCCTCCATGCTCCTGTCGGTGGTGGTGGCATTGATCCTGACGCCGGTCCTCTGCGCTTCCCTCCTCAAACCGGTGGCCGCAGGGCATGAACCCGCGGAAAACGCGGTCTTTTTCCTGCGGCCTTTTTTTTCGTGGTTTGACCGGATCTTTTTCCGCACCAGAGATCGGTATGTGAAAACGGTCGAGCGCTCCTTCTCGAGGAAACTCCGCTACTTTATCATTTATATCTTGATTGTGGCGGCCGTGGGGATTCTCTTCCTTCGTATGCCCACATCGTACGTTCCCGACGAGGACCAGGGGATCCTCCTCGCCCAGGTCATGTTGCCGACGGGCTCCACCATGGAGCAGACGCAGAAGATCGTGTACGAAGTGCAGCGTTATTTCCGGGAGAATGAAAAAGAGGCAGTGGAATCGTGTATGGCAATTACCGGTTTCGGCTTTTCCGGAAGGGTCCAGACCAACGGTATGGTATTTATAATGCTTAAAGACTGGAAACTCCGCGACCGATCGGACCTAAGGGTGAAAGCCATTGCAGAACGGGCCACGAGGGCCTTTTCTCAGATCCGCAACGCCCTGATCTTCGCCTTCCCGCCGCCTTCGGTAATCGAGATGGGCAATGCCACCGGATTCGACTTCCAGTTGCTCGACCGGGGCGGACTCGGTCACGAAAAGCTGATGGAGGCCCGTAACCAGCTCCTCGGTATGGCTTCAAAGGACAAGCGTCTGGCCAAAGTCCGACCCAACGGCATGGAAGACGTACCCGAGTACCGGGTCGACGTGGACTGGGAAAAGGCCGGCGCCCTTGGGGTCCCGATTACCTCCATCCATGACACCATCTCGGGGGCCTTTGGCAGCGCCTATGTCAACAACTTCATCCAGGGCGGCCGGGTGAAAAGGGTATATATTCAGGCGGATGCCCCCTATCGCATGCTGCCCAAGGACATAGAAAAGCTCTACGTACGCAATACCGCAGGGAGGATGGTTCCCTTTTCCTCCCTTGCCTCCAGCCACTGGACCTCGGGTTCTCCCAGACTGGAGCGTTTCAACGGTTTTCCGTCTATGAACATATGGGGAGAGCCGGCACTGGGGAGGAGTTCCGGTGATGCGATGAAGGCCATGGAAGACATGGTCTCTAAATTGCCGCAGGGGATCGGTTTTGAATGGACCGGGCTTTCCTATCAGGAGCGGATGTCGAGTTCCCAGGCGCCTCTTCTGTATGTCTTTTCCATCCTCGTTATCTTTCTGTGCGTGGCAGCCCTGTATGAGAGCTGGCCGATTCCCATCGCCAATATGCTGATGTTGCCGCTGGGTGTATTCGGTGCAACGCTGGTTACCTCGTTGCGGGGGCTGCACAATGACGTCTACTTCCAGATCGGGTTTCTCACCACGCTTGGTCTGACGACCAAGAACGCCATTCTTATTATTCAGTTTGCAAGGGAACGACTGTCGCATGGAGAGGGAGTGATGGAAGCAACCCTTGGGGCGGTGCGGGTGAGGTTCCGACCGGTCATCATGACTTCGATGGCTTTTTTCTTCGGGGTGTTGCCGCTGGCCCTCGCAACGGGCGCAGGAGCGGGCGCCATGAATGCCATTGGCACTGCTGTGACGGGCGGGATGCTCTCCGCTACATTCATCGACCTCTTTTACATCCCATTATTCTTTGCCCTAATATACCGCGTGTTCAAGGGGAAACAACCGCGGCAAACGCATGATGTGGGCACCGATTCCGCCGCATCACCGGTGCCGGGGCGGATCGTCTGAAGGAGTAATGGGTTACGTGGAGATGCCTCAGAGGGTAGGAGGCGAGGTTAAGACAATTCTGCAGTCATCTGAAGATAAAGGGGGTCGGGCAAAGAATTAAATTTGACAGGGCTTTTTTACTAAAATAGAATGAACTGCCATTCGGAACTGAACAAATATTTCCAGTGTCCGTCCAAGTCAATGAAAATTATGGAGACCAAAAGAATCGGCAGAAAAGAAAAAGAGTATCAGGCATCTTGTGAAGCTAGATACGCTTTTGAAAATCTTCTTTGGCGGTGTGCAGCAGATCGAAAGGAGGAAGCAGATCAATGAGAATGAAATGTTTCATCGGGTTCATTTTATGGACAATCGTTTCGACAAATGCCGCTTGGGCGCAAGAATCTCAGGCGCCGCTCACCCTGGAGGAAAGCATAAAAATCGCTATGGAAAGGAGTCTGGCAATCCATTCTGCCGCTATGGGGGTTGAGGGATCTGAATTTAGACGTAAGGAAGCGATCACCAATTTCCTGCCTCAATGGACCGGACAATATAATTACACCAAATATAGTTACCCTTTTTTCATTGGCGTTTTAACAGCAAGTACCCTTCAAAATCTAACCCCTACCGCCCTCCAACAGAGCACTAATAGTAACGTTTACAATTTTAATACCACGGTCAGTCAACCCCTTTTCACCGGAGGGTTTAACCTGGCCAGTTATCGTTCAGCGAAGCTGGGCGTGGATGTTTCAAAAGAGAGCTTGGAGACGGCAAAACGGGATTTGGTTCTTCAGGTGAGGATAGGGTACTTCACCATTTTAAGGGCAGAGAAGTTTTTGGCAGTGGCTGAGCAGCAAGTCAAGAATTTTGAGGCTCAACTCGAAGTGACGCAGGCTTTTTTTGACGTCGGAATCGTTCCCAAAAATGATGTGCTTCTGGCCGAGGTGAATCTGGCTAATGCCAAACAGCAACTGGTCAGGGCGGCAAACGATCTGGCCACGGCCAAGGCTTCATTCAATATACTGCTGAGGCGAGAGGTCGACACACCATTCGAAGTGGTCGACATTCTTGCGCACAAAGCGTTTCCTCTCTCGTTCGACCAGTCTCTTGAGGAAGCCATTCGACTAAGGCCGGAGATCAAGACCGCTCAATTGAACATCGACCAGGCCAAGGAGAATGTCAAGATCGCGAGGAGCGCTTTCTTTCCGACGATCAGCCTTGCGGGCAACTATAGTCGGACCTCCGACTGGTGGACGACGGAGAGCGGCATACAAAGTAACATTTGGACGGTTCAGGCTTTGGCCACCTTCACCCTTTGGAACTGGGGAAACACGGCGTTCAAGGTTGGGGAGAACAGGGTGAAGGTCAAACAAGCAGAAGATGCGAAAACTCAGCTTATCGACTCGGTTACGTTAGAGGTGAAGGATGATTATCTCAACATGCAGGTGGCGGAAAGGAATATCCGCACCGCCGAAAAGTCCATTGAGCAGGCCGAGGAGAATTTAAGGATGAACGAGGAGAGGTATAAGTACCAGGTGTCCACGCAGACGGATGTGGTCAATGCGGTGACGTTACTCGCCCAGGCGAGGGTCAATTACTATGGCGCTTTGAGCGACTTCAACGTCGCCAAGGCCCAATTGGAAAGAGCCATGGGAAGGATGTATCCGTAGGGAAACTTCAAACTTCGAAAGGGCCTGCACGGCACGGAGATTGCATATCTAATTGCTTGAGTTTTGCCCATAAAATCTGGAAATTCCTTTAATTTTAAAGGGTTTTCTAATTAAAGGAACGTGTACAGATTTATAAATTCGTTGACAAAAGTGACAACTTATGGTAATTTTGGACTAATTTTTACCCTAAGGGTTAAGGCATGATAAAGTTCATGAGTGTTTCAATTATTTTATTCTTTTCATTCCTTTTCGCGGTGAACTGCTCCGCTGGCATTTACCGATACGTGGACGAGAACGGCGTCATCCATTTTACCAACTGCCCGAGAGATCCCAAGTTCAAGCTTTACATCCGGGAGAGCAATGAGGATGTGGGTAATGAAAGCGCCGGTTTTTATGTGAAAGATTCTGCCCAATACGACTCGCTGATTTCCGAGTTCTCCAAAAAATATCAAGTGGATTTTGCCTTGATCAAGGCCATGATTCGAGCGGAGTCAGGATTCAATCCCCTTGCTATCTCGAGAAAAGGGGCGAAGGGATTGATGCAATTGATGCCGGAGACCGCTTCCCGGATGAATGTTTCGAATGTCTTTAACCCCAGAGAGAATATTGAGGGAGGCGTACGTCATTTTAAGAATCTCCTTTCCCTTTTTGATAATGACGTCCGACTCTCGTTGGCCGCCTATAATGCCGGTGAGAACCTCGTTGCCGAGCTGCGGTCGATTCCTCCTTATCGGGAAACCGTGGACTATGTCAGGAAGGTATTGAGCTATTATCAATCCTACAGCCCCTAACGATTTTAATTTCAGAGCTTGAGTGGTAGGCTTTAGATCTTTTCCGTTTTCAATCCGCAGTCAGCCATCTGCAGTTTGAAATCAAATATCCCTTCATGGAAAAACTCAATCGCGAACAGATACTGAGCTTGCCCAATGGAGTAACGATTCTCAGGATTCTGGCAATTCCTCTTATCCTGGTTCTCCTTTTTTATGTGGGCCGCGGATATCAACTCCTCACCGGGCTTCTCTTTCTTGGAGCCGCCGTTACGGATACATTCGATGGGTATCTTGCAAGACGCAGGGGAATGGTGACCACCCTTGGAAAATTCCTCGATCCCCTTGCAGACAAGCTCTTGATCGTCACTTCTCTCATCGCGCTCATCCCGGCGAGAGAGGTTCCTGCCTGGATGGTCATCGTCATTGTCGGAAGGGAAATTGCCATTACAGGGCTGAGGGGAATTGCCGTTTCTCAGGATATCATTATTTCTGCGAGCGCTTTGGGAAAGTACAAGACAGTTTTCGAGGTGGCTTCCATCTTTTTTCTTATCCTCAACGGAAACTACTTTTCCCTCAATTTTCATCCGATTGGGATGGTCTTGCTATGGGTTGCATTGGGGATTGCGGTCATCTCCGGGGCCGATTATTTCTGGAAATATCTGAAGTCGATTATTGTCTGAATTTTTGTAGGGACCGCCTATATGCGTTCCCTACGGTCTATTGACATGCCGTTCTAAATCTTGTAATTTTTTATAAAAGGCGGGAATAACTCAGCGGTAGAG
>DBZJ01000143.1:0-10373 GCA_002311635.1 Syntrophaceae bacterium UBA1163 | reverse complement strand
CAAATCCCGTTTCCCGCTCCAAAGGCGGCATAGCCAAGTGGTAAGGCGACGGTCTGCAAAACCGTTATCCACCGGTTCAAATCCGGTTGCCGCCTCCAGGAAAAAGCGAAGGGGTTACGGGTCGAATGAATGACCCGCAGCCCCTTTTACTTTATCGGCCGTGTGATAACCTGCGGATCCAACCCATCCCATTTCTTCATAAAGGGAAGACATTTTTCCAAAAAAGGTAAATCCTTTCCCTCTTTTTTGGGGCCTTCGCTTTTAGAGGGCTTTCTCATCATTGCCTAACTCCTCGAAGACGTGAGCTATTTCATCATTCTTGAGGTCTGTTCATGCTGCCGGTATATATTTTGCTTCGATATCCTTTGCCTTTCGCAAGCAGGCTGATATGTTACAGGTTTGATGATGAAGACAGTGGACCAACTTGTCTCAGAGTGGACTGAAGAAGAAAGAGAAAATTTGAAAGATCTCATCCAAGAATGTCGTGAGAGGGAGAGAAAATCGTTAGAAAGGGCAAAGAGGAACGATGAAAACCTAACCAAGCTCAATGAATCCCTACAGTCCTTTTTATCAAGCTGGAATGAGATTAGAGAGAGAACCGAAAAATTGGTAGACGATCTCTTTGGGATTTACCTCCATTTTTATCACAACGAAATGGCTTCCTCATAAGGCCTCATAAGGCAGGATACTCCGGCTTTTTCCTTTCGTCCAAGCGTTGTTCTCACGGGGTAACGCGTTCACCCTCGCTCATTGACACCGTACTCCAAATCTAATACACTCTTGTCGGTCCCAAAGCATTCGCCGTCCGCCTCACCACCGATGACGTGGCCGCGTGGCTTAGGATATATTGAAGCTCCCCGCTTATCCCGTCAAGACGGGACAGGTACAGCGGGGCTTCCCGGTATTGTAATACCATTCATATTGTGCCCCTTAACCCCGCCTATCCCCGCTCTTGGCGGGACGGGGCGCGGTCCGGCCGGACCCTGCTTTTGCAATGTCTGGATGGGAAAGGAGTTCATGAGACGAATAACTGTTTTACTTGTCATTCTCGCCGCAGTCACCGGTACAGCCCTATCTTCCCATGGGGCGCAATCCAAAGATGATCCATGGAGAGAAGTGGACCGGGGATTATATATTGGAGAGTTTACGCCCCGGGAGAAATCAAAGGTCAACGATTCAAAGATCACGATTGTGAAGGCTGACCCGAGGGTTTATTCGTTCAAGCTTTTTTGTGCTTCGGAGCACGGTAAAATAAAGATGACCGCAAAGGAATGGTGTCAAAAGCACAATCTCCTCTCTGCCATTAATGCGGGAATGTATCAAGAGGATGGGATAAGAAACGTTGGCTACATGAAAAACTTCGGTCATATTAACAATCCAAAACTGAGCGCCGCTTATAAAGCCGTTTTGGCGTTTAATCCGGTCGAATCCGTTCTCCCGGAGATTCAGATTATCGATCTGAAGTGCCAAGATTTCGAAAGGTTAAGGTCCAAGTATCAAACGCTTGTCCAGAATATAAGGATGATCAGTTGCCGGCAGGAGAATGTCTGGACCAAACAGGATAAGATATGGAGCATGGCTGTTTTCGGGATAGACAAAGGTGGGAACGCATTGCTGATTTTTACGGAGTCCCCTTATTCAGGGTACGACTTTGCGTATGTGTTGTTATCGCTTCCTATTTCGATTTATAACGCAATGTATTTGGAGGGAGGGCAGCAAGCCAACCTATATTTTTCAGCCAATGACGTTGAGTTCGAGAGAATTGGTCGGCCCATAAGCCTCGATGTAAGTGATCGCGTACCCGCTGCCCGGCCGATTCCGAACGTCATCGGGATAGCAAAGAGACCGAAAAGATCGATTAATTAGAGACCTCGATATAGGATTAAACCTTTTCATGTCACACGGGTCCAGGGAAAAAACTCTTACCAAGGAGGCGTTTTCGGAGATTGTAAGGCTGGTAAATCAAGAGAAGAAGAGGAAAAAGAAAGAGACAGAATATAGGAAGGAGGTTTGTGATGATGAAGCGTGTCTTAGCAGGAGTGTTTATGAGTGTAGTCCTTTTGTTAGGCGTTTCTTCGTGTGCCACCGTACCCACGGAACCTCTGGGGGAGGACGAAATAAGATTATTAAAGATATCCGTTCCTGAAAATGGGAATCTGAGACTAGCCCTCTCTTATAGCGTTGAAATCAGTTTCGAGGCTAACGGTAAGCCGGAGATCAATAGAGTGGTTTGCTACTGTGCAGGTGAAGGGCCGTACTACTACAAGATAAGGGATGTAACGTATGGGTCGCCCGGGAGTTTCACCGTGGACTTTTCCGTCCCTGACTCCGGTCCACAAAGATTGGAATGTTATGCGGATTATATGCGTGGCGGTAAGAAGCAGCGGACCAATCCGGTATTTTCTCGTGTCTTTGGTATTTCCTGAGGAGTTATCAGTTTCCTTCGAAGAACTCCTCATACCCTTGCATGGTTTAACAAGAAGACTTGACCAAGTTGCTTTCGGAAAAGGTGCTATTCGGCAAGCAGGAGCTTTGGGGCGTTCGTTGAAATAGTTGGTCAAGAGATGACGGGAGAAAAGAAAGAAAATTGAATGAAAGGGGAAAGGCTATGACCGAAAAAGAAGAGGCAGTCGGTTATTACACCGAAGATGGAGAGATTTATTGTGTGGAGTGTATTAATAAAAACAGTGGCATTATGAAAAAGATTGAACGAGCTATTACAGGCGAGGACCGTGGAGAAAGTGTATACTTTTGTGAAGGATGCAGGAAAGAAATCAAATAGACTGAGATTGAAGTGCCATTTGGAAAGGCGACGGCAGGATGGGCGGGTCGGGAGACGAGCAGACGAAAGCACGGAAAGGGCATAAGAAATGAGAAAATCCAAAAGTGGAATACCAAACGAAATCCTTAATGAGATCTTCCCACAAAAGCTAACCCGATTTCAGTTTCCAGACAAGGTGTATGGTCGACTGAGGAATGGGATACTCTCCGGCAAGCTAAAGAAAGGGCAAAAGTTATCGTATGACGGAGTTGTCCATGAGTTTGGTATTAGTAGATGGGCTGCCCACAAAGTAATTTCCGAATTAAAAAAGGACGGGCTCTTAGTTTCTAAGGACAAGATGGGGTCATTCGTCGTTTGATCTCTAAGAAATATTTGGATTTACCAATCCAATTCAGGGCTTCCGTGTGCCTATTTCTTGGGCAAAATGATGTCGGCAGCGTCTTTCAAGGGAAAGATAGTCTATTTCCACAAGGATTCAACATCGATTGTGGATTAATGAGAAAAATCTACTAGAGTCCACTCGCCATTAGAAGGCAACACCCTGGCCATTTTTTTTGCGCAGCCTGAAGTTTCGTGGTCACTTTTGTAAAGAGAAACGTAAATTTGTCATAATCTCCTTGAAAAAAATTTCTACGATTTCCTCAAATCAGGGAATTTAAATGAATTATGATTTTTAAAATGGATGGCACGTTATTTGCTGCTAAGCAATCGGCTCTCAAAATGGCGAAGATCAATATCAAATATCTTGGGGTTCACGTTGAGGATGACCAAGTTGATCTTTTCATTAAAGAGATGGAGGAGATTCTGAAGAGGTTTGCAGGGCAGGCCTATCATTTTCGTTATGATGTTGAGAGACCCTATTTCGATGGGAACGATAAAAGATCTAAAACACCAATAGGCAGCAGATCCTAAATCAGTCTTCAAGCGTAGCACCCGTATTGGCAGACGTGACGAGTCTTGCATATCGTTTGAGATAACCCTTCAGTTCTTTTTTGGGCGCTTTCCACCTGGACAATCTCTCTTTCAATTCTTCGTTGGAAATAAGGAGGTTGAGTCTTTTCCCTGGAATATCGATCTCAATCTGATCCCCATCCCGCACCACCCCAATAGGCCCTCCCACCGCAGCTTCCGGAGAGATGTGGCCGATGGCGGCTCCGCGGGTTCCTCCTGAAAAACGGCCGTCGGTGAGCAAGGCCGCATCCCGATCTCTTCCGACGCCGACCATCGCCGAGGTCGGACCTAACATTTCCCTCATTCCCGGTCCGCCCTTCGGGCCTTCGTACCGGATGACCAGGACCTCACCCTTTTTGATCTTTCTGTCGAGAATAACCTTGATGGCCTCATCTTCGGAATCAAAGACCCTGGCCGGCCCTCGATGTTTGAGCATGGCCTCATCCACGGCCGATTGTTTTACCACCGCGCCCTCGGGAGCTAGATTCCCGAAGAGAACGGCCAAACCTCCTGTGGCGTGATAGGGCCTTTCAATCGGGCGGATCACTTCTGGATTGAAGATTTTTTTCCCCTTGAGATTTTCTCCAATGGATTTTCCGGTAACGGTCAATGGATCCTGATGGATCAATCCTGCCCGACTCAACTCCTTCATCAGGGCTGGAATGCCCCCGGCGCGATGAAGATCCTGGAGATGATGAGGCCCTCCCGGTGACATGTTACAGAGATGAGGCGTCTTTCCGCTGATTTCGTTAAAAGTTTGTAGAGAGAGTTTAATCCCTGCCTCCTTTGCGATCGCAGGAAGATGGAGTGCAGTATTGGTGGAGCCTCCAAAAGCCATATCTACCGTGACCGCATTTTCAAAGGCGTCCTTGGTTAGGATTTTAGAAGGCGTCAGATTTTTTTTGATCAACTCCATGATCTGAACCCCTGATTTCTTTCCCAAACGTATCCTTTCGGCAAAGACGGCTGGGATGGTGCCATTGTAAGGAAGTGACAAACCGAGGACCTCTGCAACGCAATTCATAGAATTTGCGGTGAACATTCCCGCACAGGAGCCCACCCCCGGGCAAGCGCATCCTTCGATCTCCCTGAGATCCTTTTCCGTCATCTCTCCCACCTTCACCTTCCCGACGGACTCGAACACGGTGATCAGGTCGATCTCCCGGCCCTGAAACTCGCCTGCCAGCATGGGACCTCCGCTCACAAGAAGGGTTGGAATATTAAGCCGGGCCGCTGCCATCATCATTCCGGGAATGATTTTGTCACAATTCGGGATGAGGACCAGACCATCGAAAGGGTAGGCCATGGCCATGGATTCGACCGAATCGGCAATTAATTCCCTTGAGCTGAGTGAATATTTCATCCCCTCATGCCCCATGATGATCCCGTCGCAGATGCCGATCGTAAAGAACTCGAGGGGAGTTCCCCCGGCCATCCGGACTCCGGCTTTGACCGCATCGGAGAGTTGATGCAGATGGAGATGGCCCGGAATGACTTCATTGGCTGAGTTAGCAATTCCGATCATGGGCCGCACAATCTCTTCATCCGTCAGGCCCAGGGCCTTGAAAAGGGAGCGGTGGGGTGCTCTTTCCAGGCCTTTTTTCATACTATCCGATCGCATTTGTTCTCCTCCTTGCGAAAAATCGTGTCCGTGCCTGCCCTCTATACCGCGAGACGCGGGACTCGGTTCAGGACCTGCACGCTGAGGCGCTTCGCCTGCCTGCGAGAAGTCCCGCCCTGCGGGACGAAGACAGGGCGCGCAAGCGTGTCCGTATTCCGTGCGCGCTTTTCGGAACAGTTTTCTCACATCTAACATAAGATCTTTCTTCTCACAAGGGAGGGGTTGACAAAGTGGGGCAAAACATATATTGATAATGTTTAACCGGACGCGATTTTCGGATCACGAGTCACGAATGTGGCCTGGGTGGCGGAATTGGTAGACGCAAGGGACTTAAAATCCCTCGACGGGAGACTGTCGTGCCGGTTCAAGTCCGGCCCTGGGCACCAATAATGACAAGGGTTTGCTGGAATTGATAGATCCAAATGGCAACCCCTTTTTTATTAGCATAACCCATCTAGTCCCCACTCAGTCCCCATTTCTTCAAGAAAGTCCCACGATTCTTTCAAGGTATCAAGAAATTTCCACCGGCTCTCCTTGAATATGGCAGCCCCAACTCTCTGTTGTTCCCACCCTCACTCCCATCCCGCCCTCCTCACCAACCCGGTGGTGGTGCCGGTGCCGAGTCGAGCATCAAGAACTCAAGAGATTATTCAGGGTGGTTTTCATTTCAGGAGAGTGGGATGGGTTTCTGAGTGGGAGGCATTCTTTTTACATAATTTGTATCTGAAAACCGCATACTCAGGGATTCATGGTAGCGACCAGCATAAAACGAGCGGGGTAGGAGAGGGAGATGGCTGAAACGTAATTAAACTAGGGACAGATGTCACCGATTGACTTTTTGATGGGGATAGATCAATATTATTTTTGCTGGACGCTTCAAGAAAAACTATCCAACCTATTCATGCAAAGAAATCTTTTTATAACGAATGTTGAGCACCTAAAAATCTCATCCAACCTCGGGGACGGAGAAAGAATCGGCGATAAACTGCGCATTACAAACGACAGACTATTCATAGAAAAAGTAATCACCCCAACCTTTTACAAAATTGCTGGCGACCTTGAAACGCATTTTCTTAAGACTACGGGAGCAGTAGCTTACTCTATTGAAGAGACTCAACCATTCCCCAATGATGAAGCGGCCAATTCCTTTCTTGTGGAACACCTTGTGGAGGTGAGATCGTTTCTCCAAATGCTTTGGTTAGTTAAAGACAACTCAGTAAATGTGGATCTTGGATATCTGGAACATCCTCATAAAAGCACCCTGGCAACCAAAACAAACATAACCCGTAATTCCATTGCACACATATTTTCAACCTCACGCGGTGAAGTCCTGACGACTGAATTCTCCCGCGAGGAATTACGAAAAGCGAGGCAGTTATTTCGCGAATTCTCAGGCGGTACTAAACTGAAATTTCAGATTGCCATTGATGAGGGACTTTCGCGGTTTGAGCGAGCATTCTACTTCATGCAGGCGGCCCGCGCTAGCTCCGACCTGGGAGTAAAGATTGCTAACTATTGCATATGTTTTGAGACACTTTTTTCGACCGACGTTCAGGAATTGTCCCACAAATTGGGAGAGCGTATTGCTTGTTTCCTTGAGAAGGATCTGGCGAATCGTATCAGTGTTTTTCAAACAATCAAGAAGGCCTACGCTGTCAGGTCGAAAGTTATCCATGGGAGCAAGGGATCACCTAAAGCGGCGGCACAAATAAAGGAAGGTTCGGTATCTTGCGATAATATTGTCCGCAGGATTCTTCTCCGGATTATAGAAGAGCCCTCTTTTCAAAAGTATTTTCTTGGAGCTCCCTCAGACAAAGATTTTGAAGACTACTTTATCACTTTGATTCTGACCTGAACGTCTTTACATCCCTAATAAATACTCCTCCCCCCTCTCTCACAGCCATAACGCCTCCTAACAAACGGGTTATTATATTCGACATACCCAAAGAAAGGGGCGTATAATGTTAGCACGTTTACTTGATATTTTTGCTGCCAACCGGAGGGTATACTGTGCAGATGGTTGAAGCTTATTTTGATGAAAGCGGTGCTCA
Organism: Syntrophaceae bacterium UBA1163; assembly: GCA_002311635.1. GTDB lineage: Bacteria > Desulfobacterota > BSN033 > BSN033 > UBA1163 > UBA1163. The sequence goes on along the minus strand of DBZJ01000143.1, from coordinate 2,968 downwards.
TAATGAGTCTCCTGTGCTTTGTGTAGCTGGTTATATTTTTGAAAAAGATTCATGTATAAAGATGAATGAAGAATGGTCATTGGTATTAGAAAAATTCAACCTTCCTTTTTTCAGAATGTCCGCTATTGCTCCTGGGAGTAAACCGTTTTTTAACGAGCTTACAAAAGATCAAAGAATCCAAGTAGTAAAGGATATGATAAGTATTATAAAGAAACGGGCATCTTCTGGCATCGCTATTACTGTAGAACCCAAAATGTATGATGAAATTGTTCTTAAAAGCCCAGAGATTGGAAGTGCATATACGTGTTTACTTCATATGTGTGTTACTGCCGTTAGATCATGGGCTGATGAAAACAAATATAACGGGAAAATCGCTTATTTTTTTGAGGGTGGTCACCGAAGCGCCCATGAAGCAAATCACTATATGACCAGAATTTTTAAAATTCCTCGGCTTAGAGCAGCACATAGGTATTCCTCTCACTCCTTTGTGGATAAGAAAGAAGTTAAACCACTACAAGCTGCTGATCTTCTTGCGTGGCAGTGGCTCAAAGATCGTAAACGCAACATGGAAGGGAATTTATCTCATCGTCTGGATTTACAAGCATTGGTAATGGATCGTATTCCTCCTCATCATGTTATGCATTTTGATAAAAAGAAACTTCAAATTCTGTCCAGTATAATATATCGCAATAAGTATCCTTTAACTTATCCAGGTATATTTGGTTTGTCACCAGAGGATTTTGCTTTCTTTTTCAAGGACATACTACAATAATGCAAACGATTTGGCTTTAAAATCTTAGAACATGTCTCTTCAAACTTTTCTTTTGCATCGTCTGCCTGAACCTGCTTGGCAATCTTTAAAAACCTATCAGATTGCTTCTTATCATCCGGTTAAAACTTTGCGTATACCAAGTATAATATCACCATAACAAAGCGGCGGCGGCGGTGCCGAGTCGAGCATCAATCAATCAATAACATATTCAGGGTGGTCTTCATTGCGTACCCTTTAATAAGGGGGAAGAAAAGTAATCATCAAAAATATCGGTCAAAATTTTATTGATTATTGCTTCCACTCTTTCAGGAGTAGACCTCGGGACCGTTATCTCCTTTTCAATATCTGCATTTTGCGTAAAAACTTTACCTTCATTTTTCACCCCTAGATGAATCACCAATTGAACCGTGGTCTTAATATTTGTTCTAAACAGACTTCCTACCCCTTCCGTCCAGAATTTCTTGATTTCGATCGTCAATACAGAATCAGTATCTATATTTTTCAGAGATTCGGGCGTCCCATCCCAATTTGAAACAGAAACTACCTTTACCCCTAACCGGGAAAGCGCATCACTCAAATACTCTTGAAGGGCTTTTTCCAGTGGCATAGGAATGCTTTCAAAATGAGTTGGTAGACCTATGAGAGGGGTATGAACTCCAATGTAAGATTTTTCTTGGCGCTCATCCTCAAAGGGAGCTATGCCAAGTGTCGAACCGAACTTCTGCTGGAGAGAAAAAAATTCCTTCATAGGTTGATAGCGGAGAGGAAGGGAATAGGTTTTTGCTTCAACACAATCGACAGCAAAGACTATTAGGAGAAGAACCAGTAGCGAATGAACCCTTAATTTCATAAATTGCCTCCTTTCGCAAACCTTCTCTTCATTGAATGTTAATTTTTCGGAAATATTAACTTAACAAAGCAGGATAACTATGCTATAGAAATAAATAAAATCAAAGAATCAAGAAAAAAAAGGTTCTTGTATATATGTTAACCGTTTTCGGTGATGAAAGCCATGATGAGAAACAACAACGCATCTTTGCCGTGGCTGGCATAATGGGAACCCAAGAAGAATGGGATAGATTAAAACCTGAATGGAATGAACGTTTAAAAAACCATCCTTGGAATCCTCCAATAGAAGAACCCTCTTTTCATGCCGCAGACTGCGATGCAGATCAAGAAGATTTTAAGGGAATTCCTCACGAAACAAATCAACAATTATATAAAGATTTAGTCACCCTTCTTGTAAAAGCGAATATGGTAGGTTTCGGGGTTATTATGGATTTAGTGGCTTATGGGCAATATTTTCCTGGCTATATGCCGAGTTCCCCTTATCAGCTATGCTTCCATCGAGTAGTAACATGGTTTGCTCAAAACACTTATATGTACCAGCCCCACCAGCAAGTAAAATTTATTTTCGATGTCAGCGAAAATAATTTCAGCACCGGTTTTTTATATGACAATCTTGTACACTCATCGGGATGGAAGTATGCTCAACAACTATTTGAAGAACTTGGTTTTGCTGGTCGAAAATCTGTTGGAATACAAGCAGGGGATATTTTAGCCAGGGAGGGCATGAAACATTTTGATAACTTTTTTATAAGCTTGAGTGGAAGGGACACACGTTCGTCAATGCAAGCCTTAGGGAAAACTGGGAGATATGTTTTTAGGTTTATTGGTAAAGATGATTTTGAAACCTTCATACAACAATCTGAAACAGAGGAATGGAAAAGAATAGATGAGGAATTAAGGGGCTATGAATCATGGCTAAATAAGAATGGACTCGCAGATAATCAAACCAATAGAAACAAATATTTTGTGATGCTTCAAAATAAAGGGAAAAAATAGTTTCTAACATTCCCATCCTATGGTATAACCCATCCCTGAAGAGTATTGGCATAAGGAGGTGGGTTATGAAAACGGCAAAGCTGATTTTTTCGGGGATTTTTCTTTTAGGTGCATTGGTAGAAGTAATTGTTAACGGAAGAACAATTTGGGACTGGACACAAGTGATCGACCCTAAATTAAAATTACAAATAGCTTTAGCGGTTATGCTGGTAGGCTCTGGATGTATTGTTCTTTGTGCTTATGTGGGGGACAAAGTTATTAAATGGAAAAAGAAAATTGACACTATATTTGAACAAATTTCTGAATCTAAGAAAAGTATTTTTAGTGAAAGAGTCAATACCGTTCTTAGTT
>DBZJ01000072.1 GCA_002311635.1 Syntrophaceae bacterium UBA1163 | reverse complement strand
GCCACGGCGAGGTGCCCTAAATCCTCCAAGAAGGTCGTGACATGCTTCTTCAGGGCATCGTTACAGGCCTCGCCAAAATCTCTTGTGTAAGCCCAGAGTTTGGACGGGAATTGTTTCTCCTGGCGATTGCTCTTCCGAGTATCTTCAGATGCAGGGAGGACCCATGAAATGACGCTGATCTGTTCAATCTCGGTGAAGAGAAGGCCTCTTCCCCTCTCCCTCAGAGCTGCCGAGACGACCTCTCTCGGAGTGAGATGGAACGAGCCGATCAGCGTTTTATATTCAAGAAAAAGTGGGTCGATCCCCGATGCAAAGCCCACCAAAGGTTCTTCCCAGTAAACTCCGTGGTCGAGTTGGGTTCTTCGATTCGGTTGAGCCTCGTTGATAAAGTTTTTGATGAGCTGTTCCAGAACCGTGTTCGGGTTCTTGAGAAAAACGACCTTTTCCTCTTTCGTCATGAGATTGCCCTTCTTAATCCTTCTGCATTTCTTTCAAATCAAAACCGCCCTTTTCATGAACCCCAGCCTGTTTGCAACGGCACTCCTCGATGGCTAATTTCAAAGCATCGGTGGCCAGAGTAAAGCAGGGAACTTTTTCTTTGGGCAATTGGGAAAGGACTTCCTTGGAGGTTTCCTCCGATATCTTCAGGGCCTCATCAAGCGTAGCCCCTTTGATCCGCTCTGTCAGAATAGAACTCGTGGCAATGGCAGCGCCGCAGCCAAAGGTCTTGAACGTTGCCTCGATAATCTTATCGCCGTTGACCTTGACGAACATCTGCATGATGTCCCCGCAAGAGGCGTTCCCGACCGTGCCGACACCATCCGGATCAGAAATCTCACCCACATTTCTTGGATTCTGGAAATGTTCCATTAAAAATTTTGAATATTTTGCCATGGTTCGCACCTGCAAAATTTAATCGGGGTTTACTTCAAATCTTAACTTCAACCGTAACCTTGTATTATTAATCTTTTTTCTCTTGGTTCTCCAATCGCTTGACTCTCTCTTCTAATTTAGAGTGTAGCTGGAGAAGCATTTTCATGATTTCAGACAATGGGTCCGGAAGATTTCCATGTTCGAAATCGAGTTCTTCCTTTTCTGGAGTCAGGGATTCCACAATGCGACCGGGGACACCCACGACAGTGGCACCCGCTGGAACGGATTTAACCACAACAGAGCCAGACCCAATTCTTGCGCCATCGCCAATGGTGATGGCTCCTAAGACAGTGGAATTAGAGCCAATGATCACACGGTTTCCCAGGGTGGGATGGCGTTTCTTCTTTTCAAGAGTGGTGCCACCCAGCACAACACCTTTATAAATCAAACAATCATCGCCGATCTCAGTGGTCTCCCCAATCACCACCCCCATTCCATGGTCAATGAAGAGTCGCCTGCCGATTTTCGCACCAGGGTGAATCTCAATCCCTGTGAACCAACGGCTGAAATGGGAAACCAGACGGGCGGTTGTAAACCATCCCTTTTGATAAAGGAAATGGGCAATGCGGTGGAGCCAGATCGTATGGAGACCCGGATAACAGAGGAAAATCTCCACAACGTTTTTCGCCGCAGGATCTCTATCTATAATAGTTCGAATGTCTTCCTTAAAACGCTCCCACATCGCTAAATCCTGATTATGCTAAATTTTCATTTTAACTTAAAAATTGAATGAAATACAATGGCGACAAAGTAATAAAAATTTTGAGATTGACCCTAAAATTCCCTTGACAACTAAACAAATGTATAGTATCTATAATTACAGTTCGGGGTGATGAGTTTGCCTGCCTGCCCTGTACCAGTACGGTTCAGGGCCTGCACGAAGCGTTTCGGCGAAGGCAGGGAGTTGGGAGTACGAATTAAAAGGGGGAATAATGAATGCAGGGATTTGACCGGCAAGTGCCCCGCAAACCCCGCCTTGTAGGCGGGGTCAAAGGGCACAATATAAATGAGATTTCGTTTCCGGGAAGCCCCGCCCTGTGGGCGGGAGATTCATTTTGAAAACTGGAAGTCTATTAGATGAAGAGGTGACGATGGAGCTGACATCCCGGCAGAGAGAGATCTTCAATTTTATTAGAGGATTTATCAAAGAGAGAGGCTATCCCCCTTCGGTAAGGGAGATCGGCGAGCACTTCAATATCTATCCCCGCGCAGCCTTTGATCATCTCAAGGCGTTGGAGAGAAAGGGCTATTTAAAACGGAGGGGTTCCATGTCCAGGGGCCTCGAGGTCCTTGTCTTTCTGGAAGAGAGATTACACGGGGAACCGCTGAGAAAAGAAGGAAGGCTACAGAGTCGGGAGATTCCAATTTTAGGCAAGGTGGCTGCGGGGAGACCCACCTTGGCCGTAGAACATGTGGAGGGGACGATTCCCCTTCCTGCGGAATGGGTGAAAGGGAAAGAGGTCTTTCTTTTAAAGGTGAAGGGCGATAGTATGTCCCCCTACATCCTCGCCGATGACTATGTCGTCGTCCGGTCCCAACCTTCGGCAGAGAATGGGGATGTGGTGGTGGCGCTGATGAGGGAAGAGGCAACGGTGAAGCGGTTTTTCAAAAAGGGGAGGAAGATCGAATTGAAGCCGGACAATGAGCGCTGGGAGACGATTCAGATTGAAGAAGGATCAGGAGAAGCTCAGATTCTTGGCAAAGTCATCGGGGTTTTTAGGAAATGCTAAGAACAGTGGATTAATCAAATCTCTGAAAAAGATTTGAAAAAAGCTCCGAACTCCTAACTCCGAACTCCGAACGAAAAATATGGATTCTAAGCTCCGAACTCCTAACTCCGAACTCCGAACTTTGTGGGAACAAGACCCCAAACGCACAACTCTACCCCTTACCCTCGATGAAGTCTTGTCACAAGTCCAATCTTATATTTCCCGAAAAGTTCTTTTCTGGGGGGAGAGAGCAGGAGAAATCTCATCCTATGTGGCGGGATGGCTGGCAGGGAAAGGGATAACGGTCATCGTCTTGGACGGGGCCAATCGTTTCGATCCTTACACGGTCTCATCCCTCGCAAGGAGGGCATGGATTCCTCCGGAGAGGCTTCTCAAAAGCATACGGATTGCAAGGGCCTTCACCTGCTATCAGATGGCCACTTTGATGGGAGAAAGATTAGTTTCCCTGGTTCATGCCAGGGCAGTAGGAGCGATTCATGAATCGCTCCTACAAAAACCATGGGTGATCCTTCTGGGGCCGCTCACCACCTTTTTGGACGAGGACGTATCAGAAAGGGAAGTTCGTCCTCTCTTTGAAAGATCTCTGAGAAAGATAGAAGGGATGGCTTCGGAAGGGGTTCCTTTTCTTCTATTTCAGTCTAATCCTCCCCACCCCCCTTTACGAAAGGGGGAAGAGGGGAGATTTATGAGTTCAAAGAGGGTTTATCTTATGAAAAGACTCTTTCAATTTTCGAATCTGGTCTGGAGGATAAGTTTAGACGAAGAGCTGCAGATCGTCCTGGAGAAAGGGCTGACAGAAAAATATCAAATGACGAGCACCCAATCCCAAATAAGCTCCAGTTAATCCATGTTCAAAATTCCAGACAGAAACATTTTGATCATTGGGTCATTGGATTTTGAAATTTAGCGGACACGAGTCACGGACACGGAGCACGAGTGATGGGAAGAACGGTTCTTCCTTTTAGCAGGGTTCTGGAACAGGAAGCCCAGGAGTGGAGGAAGTTTCGAAGAGGGCTGAGAAGAGAGGATCAGGAATTCCTCGACCGGCTCTTTGAAGAGGCGAGGCTTCATGTCCAAGCCGGGGTCTATGCTTCGAGACCCTGGCCTTTTGAGACAATTCTGATCTCTATTCTCCTTGAGCACGAGAAGGCCTTGGTAGAGTTGAGATCAAAGCTGAAGATCTTGGAGGAGCAGAGTGGCAAACCCTCTCTCATCTCCCCTCCCCTGAGGGGAGGGGATGAAGGGGAGGGGGGATAAGTACCTTTTGGGCACCCCCACCCTCACCCTCCCCCATCAAGGGGGAGGGCATTGTCATAATCCTCTCGTGGCAATCGCAGAGTAGTTAGGTAAACCCATGCAAATCCACGGACGGCTCTTCGATCTTTATCCTCTGGAATCTTCGATGATCCTGTGGATCAAGGAAGAAGACGGGAGGCTCCGCCGATTCGAAGATCCTTTCCGGCCTCGATTCTATGCGCAGGGGAGAAAAAGCGATCTTCTCGATCTCTTCCGCTCTCTCCAGAAAGAGCGGTGGACAGCAGGACACCAGTGGGACAAAAAGAAGGAGTTCTGGAGCGGTGAGGAAGTGGAAGTGATGGAGATTGAGGTCGTCGATTCGGAGCACTATGCCCAGCTCCCCAAAATTCTCCCTCCATGGGAAGAGAAGATGACCTTCTACAATTGTGACATCCCTTTGCCGCAGACTTATCTTTATGAGAAAAGAGTCTTCCCGACAGGCCGATGTATGGTTGAGGCCGAGGGAAATCGAATCTTTGAAATTCACCCGGATCCATCCGAATCTGTATGGCTGAACGACGAAGACCTTTCTGACTTCCGGATCCTGGAATTGCGGATCGAAGGAGACCTTTGGAAGAAGTCTCTTATTCTGGAGTGTGAAGGATATCGTGTGGAAATGGAGACGATTGATGTCAGAGAAATCGAGAAGTTTCTCAAACATTTCGATCCTGACGTGATCCTGAGCGACGAGGGGGATGCCTCTCTTTTGCCCCGCCTTTTTTTTGAAGAGAAAAGATGGAACATTTCCATCCCCTGGGATCGGGAGCCTTGCCCTGTGAAAAGACAGATTCATCCGAAAGGCTTTTCCTATTTCTCCTATGGCAGGACTTATTACAAGGCCCCTGCCCATCTCTTTCTTGGAAGATGGCACATCGATCGTAGAAACTCTTTCATCTACGGAGAATCGGGAATGGAGGGAGTGATCGAGCTGTCGCGCTTGGCTAAAGTCCCGGTTCAACGAATGGCCCGGACCTCTCCGGGAACGGCGATCACCTCGATGCAACTCGACCGGGCCTGTCAGGATAATATCCTCATTCCCTGGAGAAAGGGGGAGCCGGAACGGTTCAAGACGGCGTGGGATCTGCTCGTTGCCGACAAGGGGGGCCTTGTCTTCCAGCCCAAGTTGGGGACCTTCGAAGATGTGGCAGAGATTGACTTTGCCTCGATGTATCCCACCATGATGGCGATTCACAATATCTCTCCGGAGACCGTACTCTGCGGGTGCTGTGAAAACCGCCGTGTCCCGGAGGTGGGCTATACGATCTGTGAGAAGAGGGAAGGAATCGTGCCTAAGACGCTCAGGCCCGTTTTAGCAAGGAGAGCATGGCTGAAGAAGAAAGCGAAGGAAGCAGAAGACAGTAGGCAGAATGCAGGAGGCAAGGAAGAATGCGGAATAAATGAAGGGCCAAGTCCGATGGACAATGTGCGGACACGGGATACGGTCACGGACACGGAGATTTATCATCGAAAGCAGACAGCGCTCAAGTGGATGCTCGTGACATGCTTCGGATATCTGGGCTATCGAAATGCCCGCTTCGGAAGAATTGAAGCCCATGAGGCGGTCACTGCCTTTGGGAGGGAAAGCCTCCTCCAAGCCAAGGAGATCTGTGAAGAGGAGGGGTTTGAGCTTCTCCATGCCATTACCGATTCCCTCTGGATTCGTAAGAAAGGATTCAGAGAGGAAGAGGTTCTGGAGCTCTGTCAGAAAATCAGGGAGGCCACCGGGATCACGATGAGTCTGGAGGGAATTTATCGATGGATGGCTTTTCTTCCTTCAAAAGGGAACCGGGAGAGTCCGGTGGCCAACCGCTATTTCGGGCTCTTCCGAAGCGGAAAGATTAAAGCGAGGGGATTAGCGTTTCGACGGGGCGACACGCCTCCCCTGATTCAGAAGGCTCAGCTTCAAATGCTTGAGATCCTGGCAGGGACAAAGGATATGGAGGATTACCGGGCGAAGATTCCGAAAATCTTAGACCTCCTTCTCGAGTATGGGATGATGTTAAAGGACGGGCGAGCGAAAAGCGAAGAACTGGCCATCGGGAAGAGGATCTCGCAGGAGCCCAGCGCCTACAAGGTGGATAGTCTGACCGCTCTTGCCGCTCAAGAGCTTGAGGATCTCGGAATTCCGATCCATCCCGGAGAGAAGGTCAAGTATGTGATTAAGAATGCCGCGTCCAAAGATAAGGCGGAGCGGGTGAAACCTTTTCCGCTGGTGGGGCCGGATGACACCTACGATGTCAAAAAATATCTGGAGATGCTCGTGAAGGCGACCGAAGAGATATTGATTCATTTTGGTTATGATGCGAAACGCCTGAAGGAGATGATGATTGATATATCCTACCTCTCCCTTGACGGGAGAGGGTCGGGGTGAGGGTGGATCAAAAACAATTGACATATTTACCAGTCATGATATTTTGTGCATCAAGATGTACTTTTGAAGCTCCCTTGAACAAGTATTCATCCATGGGCAGGTGCATATCATGACTGTCGTTGAGATACCTTGGGTAATTGATGAACATACTCGCATCAAACACGCGTTACTCACAAAGTACGTTGACCCCTGGATGGCAATTTTTTTCGCAGTCCAAACCAAACTGGGCAAGGAGCAGAAGGTGGTTTACTTCGACGGTTTTTGCGGCCCGGGGACATATTACAACGACGAGTCTAAGACGGACGAATGCTCTGGGTCTCCATTGTTGGTTGCAGAAGTTGCGAACAGATATCTCGACGAAGACCCGAAACGGTCGGTCATAATACACTGCATCGACAGAAATGTCCAGTGCACCGAGATGTTGAAAAAGAAGATAGACGAACTCAATAGACACAACCAGGATTGGCAGGTACACAATGGTGAGTTCGTTGACAAAGTCAACGAAGTACTCGACTTATTCGACCAGTCAGATTTGCGATACCAACCGCTATTCTTTTTCATTGACCCACGCGGGTACAGCGGGTATCCTATGAAGAGTTTAGAGCGCTTATTAGCCTATCCGCGCGCTGAGCTCTTCGTCAATTTTATGGTCTACGATATTGTAAGGTTTTGGGAGCATGAACGATTCGAAAAGGATATGATAGCCTTGTTCGGTACCGATGAGTTTAAGAAAGTCTCTGATTGTACTACGCCAGAACAGAAGTACGCATTCTTTATCAACCTTTACTCCTCCTGCCTTTTGAAAGCTGGTGCTCAGTATGTGATGCCTTTTAGGGTTAACACACCTAGTCAGGGAACACGGCCCCGGTACTATCTCATTCACGCTTCGAAAGACATTCTGGCACTCAAGACCATGAAGAACAATATGGCAAAAGTCAGTGATGCACCCTATCGGTTCGAAGCCATTGGGTTGGTTTCCGGGCAGATGAGTCTCTTTGAGAACCCAGACAAGGTTGCGCTACGTGAGCGAATCGAAGAGCTATGCCGGAGCGCGAAGGGTTGGGTGGATTACGATGAGATAGAGGATTGGGCATATGCTAACACCGCTGGTGTGGCCAAGACCATAAAGGAAGCATTGATCGAATTAGAGCACGACGGCAAAGTGTCAATCAAACGGCAGCCTGGGCAAAGGAAGAACACTGTTGTAAGCGGTGCACGAATTCGCGCCGACAAATAGGACTACGAATATGGGTTTGGTTTCGAAAATTGAATGGACCGAAGCCACATGGAATCCAGTCACCGGTTGTACCAAAATGAGCCCTGGATGCGGCCATTGCTACGCAGAGCGTATGGCCAAACGGCTTCAGGCGATGGGGCAGCCCAACTATGCCAACGGATTTGAACTTGCTTTACACGAGAAAATCCTAAAACTGCCACTGGCGTGGAAGAAACCGCAAACTATCTTTGTCAACTCGATGAGTGATCTTTTCCATGAGGACGTTCCAGCTAAATTTATTCAGAGGGTCTTTCATATGATGGAACAGGCCCACTGGCATCGTTTCCAGATTCTGACAAAAAGATCGGAACGCCTTCTTGAGATCAATCATAAACTTTCCTGGAGCTCTAACATTTGGATGGGAGTGAGTGTTGAAAATCAAGAGTATGCTTTCAGAATCGACCATCTGCGCAAGACTGGAGCAAAAATTAAATTCATATCTTTTGAACCGCTTCTTGGGCCTGTATGCGATCTCAATCTCAAGGGGATAGACTGGGTCATTGTAGGAGGAGAATCCGGGCCTCAGGCGAGACCGATGGATGCATCGTGGGCTGTGGATATCCGTAACAAATGCCAGAGGACGAAAGTCCCATTCTTTTTTAAACAATGGGGTGGTCCAAACAGGAAGAAAACCGGGCGGAAGCTTGAAGGCAGAACTTGGGACGAAATCCCAACGGCTTTCGATATAACAAGGGCTGTATCCAATTAGTGAGAAGAAAAGCAGAAGCGACAAACGCTCAAAGCTCAGTTAGATGAGCGTACTCAGAATATTTGGATAGCAAAGGTCAAAGATTATTATCCAAATGGTGTTAGGTTTTCTTTGGTCTTGAGCGTAATGTGAAATTTTGGAAAGAGCAGCTGATTTACAGCCTCACCAGATTGGCACCGTAAGTCAGGCCAGCTCCGAAACCAACAAGAATCACAAGATCCCCCCTCCGGATCTTCCCCTCTCGAATGGACTCGTCGAGAGCAAGAGGAATGGAAGCAGTGGAGTTGTTGCCGTACTTTTCAATCGTGACGATCATCTTTCTTTTGACGGCCCCGGTGGGAAGTTCGAGCCTGGATTCGAGTTCCTCTGCGGCGCTCACGATGATCCTCGCATTGGCCTGATGGGGAACGATTCTGTCAACCTGATTGAGCAATGTCCGAAGCTCCTTCTTACTCGCCCTCCCATCAGGGTCAAGGACTCGCAGGCAGCTTTCCGCCATCGCGCCCTTGGCAAAAGCGTAGACTTTTCTACCCTCCATCGACATGAATCGACAGCCATTATCTTCACTATCGCGAAGCACAAGGGTATGGCGTAATTTGTATTCCCCGCCCAAATAGGATCGGATGACGCCTTCCTTCGCCCTCCGCCGCAATACCACGGCTCCTGCTCCGTCTCCAAAGAGGACGCACGTATTTCTATCCTTATAGTTAGTAATGGCCGAGAGCTTGTCCGATCCGACCACGGCGACTGTTTTGTACTGCCCTGATTTTACAAATTGCTCTGCCACGGCCAGAGAATAATTGAAACCGGTACACCCCGCCTGCACATCAAAGAAAGGCAGGTTTCTACGGAGATTGAGGAGATGAGCGATGTGGCCCGCCGCAGAAGGCCACATCGGGTCAGTGGTATTGGTGCCCATCACG
>DBZJ01000037.1 GCA_002311635.1 Syntrophaceae bacterium UBA1163 | reverse complement strand
ACTAAATTTAGCACACTCTCATCGATGGCTGAGGATTTATATAAACAAGTTTGTAAATAGAAAGGAGGTGAACCCGATTAACCCTAACCGGCCAATGGCCAGAAAGGAGGATAACCTGTGTTAGTCACTAATGATGAGGCAAGAAATAAGTATTGTCCATTTAAGTTTTCACATCCCGCAGATGCAAAGGCGGGACGAACGAATCCTGCTTGGATATGTGAAGGTCCAAAATGTATGGCATGGCAAGAGAAAATAAACCCGGTTGTTGGCGAGGGTGGTTGCTGTGGATTAGCAGAAAACCGGGCACAAAATCCAAGTAATTAAGAGCGATTAGAGTTTAAATCGTCAGGTAAGAGATAGAACAAGGAGGTGAGTTGAAATGGCAATCTGTGACCTTGGAGAAAACAAGGTTATTTTCGAAATTAGTCGTCATGGGAAGATTGAATTTAATCCACAGGGATCGATCATATCGACATCCCGTGAAATGCAAACCATTCTTGAGGAGATTCTCCCCAAGGTCGCGAAGTATTTTGAAGAACTCCTGAGAGAAGAATTGATGAAAAGGGGGTGAGTTGAATGGACGATTGTAGAGGAAGAAAAGCAATAATGAACCGTGACACTCCGGAAATAATAAATCTATTCACGGGCGATCCTGTAGTGATCTTGGATGAAAAATGGGCAGGAGAGGAGCCTCTCAGAAGAAAGAAGTTCGAGGTTCGTTCTTTAAGACGCGTGGGGGTCGAGGGCTGGGTAAATGAGAGTGATGTTAATGTCAGTGACGAGAAATTATGGTGATGGAAGGAGGGCTTGAAATGGGATCAATTTACAAAAGAGGAGATGTTTTCTGGATCAAATATGATCGCAACGGTAAGCCTTATTGGGAATCTTCTCATACGGACATGGTAACAAAGGCGGAGAGGCTTTTGAAGAAGGAAGAGAGAAGGTGAAATTGCAGAGGGCAAGCTGCCGGGCATCTATTTTGACAAGGTGAGGCTTGATGATCTCGGCAAAGACTTATTGACGGACTATCTGAATGAAGAACTCACAAGAGAAATGAAGTCCCTTTCCAGTAAACGACATTTAGGTTGGCCTTTCGTCTTCCATCGTAATGGGGAGAAGATCAAGAGAATAACAAGGGCATGGAAAACGGCCTGTATCAAAGCCGGACTTTGTGGACCTCTCAGTGATGAGAATGGAGAGGCCGTTGTGAGAAGAATTAGCAAGGGCAAGGTTAAGGAAAAAGTGGTTATGATAGCTACCAAGCTATTCTATGATTTCAGAAGGACCGGAGTGAGGAATATGGTAAGAGCTGGCATCCCGGAAAGAGTCGCCATGATGGTATCAGGACACAAGACCCGGAGCGTGTTTGACCGCTATAACATCGTCAGTGACCAGGATCTTAAAGAAGCTGCTCAGAAGATGCAGACCTACCATGAGAAGTTAAGTTCAGTAACGGAGCCTCAAGAAAGCAAACGCGGAGAGGTTATTCCATTCAAAGAGGCACAGAATGGGTAGAGAAAAAATTTTTGGCCTCTAGGGGCACAATTTGGGCACAATCAGGCGGAATGAGCAATGGATTTCAAGGGCACAAAAATGTAAGTTGTTGAAATCACTGGCGCCCCTGGCGTGACTCGAACACGCGGCACACGGATTAGGAATGGGTACAAGGGCTTTAATAATTTCAATAAGTTAGCGAAACGACTCACACAACCTGTAATGATAGTTAGCATAGTAGAACGTATTTTGTCAATTAAAGGTGGGAAAAATAGTGGGAAGACAAGGGGCCTCCAAGACTACCTCCCCGTGGCGTTAGAGGTCCCTCTCGTTTAGTCTCGTTGATTTTTTTCCCCAATTTGGTAGACTCTTACCAGAATGGGTGAGGTCCTTCGAAAGTAACCTCTAACCGCCTACTTTACTGGACCCTGAAATTCCTTAAATCTGGAGTTTTCGGACTCAAGAAGTTTTTTCCCTAAATGAGCTGCACTTGCGTATAATAGCATTGTTGATTTGAGAAAGATTAAACTCCTTACGTTGAAAGGAGGGAAGAAATGGAAAAGGGATTTTGTGGCGTTTGCGGAAAGGAGGTGTCTTACCCTCTCAAGGTGCAGTGGCAAGGGAAGACAGTCCCGGTGTGCGAAAAATGCTGGTATCGAGTTACAGGAAAAGTGAACCCGGCGAGTCATTTGATTCGTGGTGCTTTTGCAGGTATTTTATCCTCTGTTGTGGATTTCGTTATCCTGTGGGCAATCGCAAAGTCATTGGAGGTGTCATTTTGGTATGCCGTGGTGGGATGGTTGGCAATTGAATTATTTCTGTGGCTCAAGAGACGTAGTATTGGATACGTATTGTTTCGTCTACTCTTGCAAAAACCAATGATTGATGAAACATGGCGAGGCTTGAAGGAACATAGGTATCCTAACCCAACGAAATATGGCTCAATATTGTTGGCAGAAGATTATTTCTATGATGTGATGAGAGATGAGGGACTTGCGGTCGAAACAAGGTTAGATGCCGCAGGAACCAAAGGAGTAATATCGACATTTAAGAATGAAGGCTTTATTTTCGACTGGATGATGTCGGGAATGATAAAAAAAGCGATAGAGAAATATCACAAGACAGATTTCCAAGGGAAGAAATATGAGTTCGAATATGTGATGGAAGAGTAGCTTTAAGGGGATAGGGTAGCTCCCGAAAAGCGCAATCTCCAGCGCCTTCCCCTGTTTCTTGGAGAAAACCACTTAGGAGAGGTGGGCATGGAACGGGACATGAAGTCAGAAAAAGGCTCCGGCTTAAAAACCCCGGACGATGCCAGCATAGCATTCTTTAAGAAGCGTGCCATCGAAACAGCGGATAAACAAACACCGGGCCTCTGGCAAGATTTACATTCAGATTTGAATCGTAAAGAACCCTTACCCATAGAGCTTGCGACACTTTTATGGCGAAGATTAGCTTGTGAGGTACTTAGCTTTTACACGTATATAGGAATTTTGAAAATAAATCCAGAACTCCAAGACATTTATAGTAGTTTTCTTCACGGTATTGAATGGGTAATGACACCTGAAGCTATTACTCCGCTTGTAAAATCCGTATATAATGTTTTTTTTGCGGAAATTGAGGAATATAGGAAAAAGCATAAAGAGGATATAAGTCAAACCATTTTGAAAGCCAAAGAGGGAGACACGAAATCAAGAGAGTGTGCTAAATTTAGTT
>DBZJ01000071.1 GCA_002311635.1 Syntrophaceae bacterium UBA1163 | reverse complement strand
AATTCACATTTTTAGAGGTTGCCATAAGGTTTAAATATTAAAGAATCAGGGTTCAAGGGGTCAAGGGTTCAAGTTAAATACTTTATTTTGAGCAAAAATACTGGAACCCTTGAACGCTTCTCAGATAACTGGCATCTGCTTCTCTTCCAGGATCTCTATCTCCGTGTCTCCCCGTCTCCCCATCAATCTTTTCAGACTGTCCTGATCTCTTGCCGCATAAAGACCAGGTAACAAACTCCGAAACAGACGAAAGTCATGGCGACGATGGCAACAAGATACTGCCAGACGATGAGGAGGCTCTGCAAAAGGGGAAGCGGGTTTTGAAAGCGAGCCGCAGAAAGCTTCTCCAGGGGTCCCATCAAAGCATAGGCGATGGGTCTTGTGGTTTGATTCATCGGGTTGAGGACCAACGAGGTGGCGTCGCTGTAAAGAGTCACGGGAGAAAAAAGGGAAACCGTGTGCTGTATCCGTTCATGTTGAATCACGATCTCGCGGTCCACTCCGGCGGCGCTTTGACTGATCGGCGCGATTGCATTGGCAAGGGTACCCGCCCCCAGGCTTACGAAGAAAGAGAAAAATATCCAGACCGCTAAGGAGGCCAGCGCAGAGGTGGCCGTACTGCGAAAGACCACTGAAAAGAGAATCGATATCCCCAGCCAGAAAGAAATGTACAGAATACTCGTGATCACGTAGATCGCAAGACGCCCGACCTCTTCCGAACCGGGCACCACGCCGATCAGTCGAATGCCCAAGCCCGAGATGATCAGGATAATCGCGACCAATACAATAGAGATGATCGTCACCCCTGCCAGAAACTTTGCGTTGATAATCGAGTCACGATAGATGGGCTGTGAAGCCAGCTTGCTCAGCGTCCGGGAGACTCTTTCCCGATTGATCGAGTCAAATCCGAGAAAGATGCCGATGAGGGGACCGAAAAAGCCGATGAACTGGACGAAGGAGAAGAGTTTTCCGGTGGAGGTAAAGAGCCACAAGAAAAGAAGGGTGGGCTTCGCCCCTCCCTTCGCTTCTTCCTGGATGCCCATGCCCGCCATGGAAGCAATAATCACGCCTACCATCACGATCAACGCGGAGATGATCAAAAACCGTACGCTGCTGAAGTGGTCCCCCAGCTCTTTTCTGAATAAGGTGAAGATACCGCGCAAGTTAAGCCTCCTTGAAATATTTCATGTAAAGCTCTTCGAGCGTATAATGTTCTTTCTCCACGCCCAGCTTTTTCCTAGCCAGTTCTTGAATGGGCCCGAGCGCCACCAGATTTCCTTTGATCATGATCCCTATCCGATCGCAGATCCTCTGAACCTGATCGAGGAGGTGGGAGGAAAGAAAGATCGTAATATTCTTTTCCCGGCTCAGGGAGTGGATGAGGTCGAGCATCCGATTTGTCCCGTCCGGGTCGAGACCGATGGTCGGTTCGTCGAGGAAGATGAGCTTGGGTTCCTTGATCAGGACCTCCGCGATCCCCAGTCGCTGTCTCATCCCTTTCGAATACGTCCCCACTTTCTTCTTCACCTCTTCAAAAAGGCCCACCACTCTGAGCAACTCGTCAATCCTCTTGTCGGATACCCCATCCGGGATTCGGTTCAAGCGAGCGATGAACCGGAGATTCTGCCGGGCATCCATATCGTCGTAGAAACCCACATTTTCCGGAAGATATCCCACCTTCTCTTTCACGCGAAGCGGTTCGCGTGTTGGATCGAACCCAATGACTCGAACCTTTCCTGAGGTAGGCTCGGTGAGACCCAAGAACATGAGAAGCGTCGTCGTCTTGCCAGCCCCGTTCGGACCGAGAAATCCGAACACTTCCCCTTGCTGAATCTGAAGTGTGAGGTGATTCACCGCGACCTGAGTTCCATACTTCTTCGTCAGCTCTTCGGCTTCAATGATGATTTGTCCTTCCAATTTAGCGTCTCCCCAGATAGATAAACAGCGCGCTCAGTCCGACGATCACGAGAATGATGATGCCGATTCCGATCCATCCCCATGCCGTGGAGGCCTTCACGGTCACTCTCATCTCAATCGTCTTGTCCGACTTTTCCCCGTTGACCATCACCCCTACGGAATAATCTCCCACCAGGGCTTGGGCGGCTGGTTTGACCGTGACCTCAATTTGTTTCAACGCGTCAGGATCGAGGGAATCAATCTTCTCCGGCTTGAACGTCACATTCCAGTTTTCAGGCTTGAAGGAAGAGAACGTGATGTTTCGATTCACCGCAGAGCCCGTGTTCTTTACGAAGAACGAAAAATTGGCCGGTTTCCCCGCCATGGCCTCCAAGGAGAGGTTTCCCGACGGCGTTCCTGCATCGAGCTTATAAATACCCGTCAGGACGACCATCAATCTTACCTCAGCCTTTTTTTCTCCAGACGTCACTCTTACCAGGATGGGATAATCTCCAGGGGAAGCTTCTTTCGTCGGCGTGACCTCCACGGCCACGGACTGGCTCGTTCCTCCCTTGATCCGGAAACTGGAGATCTGTTTCTGCTCGTACGAAGGCTTGAAATTGATTTCCCACTTTTCCGGTCCGACCGCGGCCAGGTTGAACGTTCGATCCGCCTCACTCTTGTTCATGATATCCAGAGAGAACTCGAATTTGGCATCGGTCTGCCCCCGGAGTACCGGATAGGACGTTGTAATCTGGATGTCCTCCAGACCTGCGGTCCGTTCCTCAACCGTGACATCCAGCTTGTTCGAGGCGGTGAATTTTCCATCAGCCGTCCGCGCATCGAACTGAAAGGTGTACGTTCCAGGTCCCACCGTCTTATCAGGTTCCAGCGTAAGAGCCAGGTTCTTCGTCTTTCCACTGGGAACATATAACCCCGAGACCACGTAACTTCCGCCTTTGAGTGCGGCCTTCCATCCTTTTGGGATCGTGGAAATTTTGACGTCGATGGTCTCATCCGTGCGGCCCTTATCCTCTAGGATCAAATCCATTCGAACCGTCTCTCCCCTGGGCACAACCACTCCGGAGAATTCCGGAAAAACGGCGATGCCCCGCTCAGGCCTGAGGTCCTTCTTCTCCTCCTGGGCAAGGACCAGGGACGGAAGGATGAGACAAAAGAGTAGAGCGACGAATAAGATCAATAAAGATGTCCGGCTTCGGCTGACTCCCCGCATAGGTCCACCTCCTAAACACATCCGTTTTTGAATTTGGAACATTTAGACGTTATTCATCGACAAAGCTGAGAGGATTTTTTGTCCAAGATATGTAATCACTCGTCAAAGAATTGTCAAGAAGTTTCTTGCAAAAATTCTTCATGCACCTCTTATAAAACATTTCCCCTCCGAATTTCAATCTTATTCCTGCCCTTCTTACGTACGAAAGGAGACAAGAGGAATGAAAACGGTGCTTTTATTGTTCGACGGAAGGAAACATCACCCGAAAGGTCGTCTTGCCTTCCCCCGACTCCACCTCCATCTTTCCTCTCATCTGTTTGACCAGTCGGGTGGTGATGTGGAGTCCTCTGCCCCTCCCTTCGCCGAGGAGGTACCGGTCTCTATCCACTTCTCGAATTTCACCCGAATTGGTCACCTCGGCCACTGCCCAGGAGTCTTTTCGATAGGACCGAATGGAGAGGTTTCCCCCTCCTTCAGGAATGGCATTGGAAGCATTGTTGAACAGATTGTCTAATACCCTTTCGACGTGCAGGGGGTAGCATCGAATCCACAACGGAGACTCTAAATCGCCTTCGGTCGAGCGAACATTTTCCCGCTTTAACTCTCTCATCGCCTCCTCGTTGATGAGGAAGCGCTTCTTCAGCTTTTCCGTCAAATCGACCGTTTCCTCTCTTCCCTCTCCGTGGAGGGTCAGGGCCAACTCCTGAATACGGGATGTCTCCTTCAGAATAATATCCAGGGCCTGCGCCACCTTCTCCTTCTTGGACGGAAACTCCCCTTCTTCCAGGATCTTCTGGATCCTTTTAGCAAATCCTGCTGCGGCAATGGCCGGATTCTTGAAATCATGAAGGATATCGTCCATCTTTTCCAGCCTCAGCCCTTTCATCAATTCCTTGCCAAAAAAGGTGAAAATCTCGATCTCTTCGTCTGTAAATTTTCGGTGGTGGGCCTGGGCGTCGAAGACCAAGAAATAGTTGACGGCATCGCTCACCTTCAGAGGGATATAAAGAACGGAATGGATTTGCTGGATTTCGAGAAATCGCCTGAGGTCTGGAGGGAGGAGATGACTTTCCTGGGGGTTGTGGATGAGAATATAAGAAGGAAGAATCTTCTCATTCTCAAACTCACCGAAAGGACCAACCTGGTTTACCACCCCATCAATATAGGGTTCATCCTTGACGGAGAAGATCTTGCCGATCCCATGCTGTATCTCTGGATACCCGGCCTCCAAAACGGCATGGCGCCGATCTTCGCTAACGGAGAAGAGGGAACACCTTTGGATCCGCATGATGTCCACCAACTCCGGGATGACTAGGTTGAAGACATCCCTCATCTTGATCCCTTCCCGTCGCCCCAGCTTCACGAAGATCTGCTCCACGATCTTATCCTTGGTCAAATTCAATTTCTGAAGGTCCATGATGCGTTTTCTGGCAACGACGTAGCTGACCCGCCTCGAAAGCATCTCCGCGATCTTAACCTCCAGAGGAGTAAATGTCTTGTCTTTATCCCGGTAGTAAATCTGGAGGGCTCCTTCCGTATCCACATCCCTTAAGGAGAACCGTGGGATGGAGATCGGGACGGCCAACATGGATCGGATCCCATATTTTTGGACCTTCTCCTTATTTTTGTACTTCTCCTCTTTCAAAATATTAGGCACAAAGTAAGCTCGATGCGTCTTCACAACCTCCCCGGCAATCGTATGTTCAAAGGGGATCGTCTCTTCACGGTCCTCGCCCTGACCGGGGTAAGAACCGAATGAGATCATCTCCTCCCTTCCGGGATCGTAGATGCGTATGCTCGCCGCCTCTGCCCCGAGAAATTCCACCACGTTTTCGGCAACGATCTCGAGGATCTCCTTTTCGGTTAGAGACGGATTGATCTCGAGGATCGTCTCGGTCTGACTGATCAACCGGTCTACGTACTGATAGATCACCTCCTCTGTGATCATGTCTACCACCCCGGTCAGCTCTTCGGGCGAAAGGCCGCAGCCCCTTCTTTTCAGACTGGCCGTGATGGACTCTGAAAGGTTTTGGTCAATCTTAAAATGGTCCATAGATACCCGGGACGTTCAGGATTTTAAAGACAACCGGAAAGATAAAAATATTATAAACCTTTCCTCAAGGGTGTCAACTCAAAATCCTCCTTGGGTCAGTCTTGCAAAAAACTTGCAACGGCCATACTTCCTCTGAGGTATAATGGTTATGTTTGAGAATTTTCTTCTAACATTAATCACCATTACGACACCGTCTTGAGAGGGAGAAGAGGTGCTCCACGTAGGGTTCTGGTTGCGCCATGAAGGAAATGATTGAACAATGAAAAATCATTCTCTTAGGCGGTCCAATTACTGTTTGGGGTCACGAGACTATGGTGAAGAAAGTAATGATCGATTGTGATGTGGGGGTGGATGATGCACTGGCGTTGATCCTCGCATTCCATTCACCAGAGCTGGATGTGAAGGCAGTAACCGGAGTGACTGGGAATGTCCCGGTGGAAAAGGTTTTTGAAAATATTCAGAAGGTCCTTTCTCTGATCCAACCCAGAAACAAACCGCTTATCGCCAGGGGGGCTGATCAACCCTTAGCAGGAAAACCGGTTTACGCCTATTCTGTCCACGGCCGAGATGGATTGGGAGGTGCCAAAATAAATCGAAGGGGAAGAGAGGACAGATGGGAGATCTTCCCGGGTCGCGCAGATGAGCTCATCCTAAAGATGGCCCGCCAGTATCCGGGTGAAATGAGTTTGATTGCAACAGCCCCCCTGACCAATCTGGCGTTGGCACTCCAAAGGGACAGAGCAGGAATGGGGAAACTGAAAGAAATTACGATCATGGGAGGGGCTGTCCGGACAGGAGGGAACATTACGCCCTCTGCCGAATTTAACATCTTCTCCGACCCCTTAGCCGCTAAGATAGTTTTAGAGTCAGGGCTGCCAACCACTTTGGTTCCCCTCGATGTAACTCATCAGGTCTCTCTGACACCCCAATGGATGGAGGAGAGGGTAAAACCCTTCAATAATTCATTTTCCAAGTTCCTGATCGAGGCGACGGGGTATGGCCCGACCACACATCAGTTCAGGAATAGGGAACTTTTCTATCTTCATGATCCCCTCGCGGTGGGGGTAGTGATTGATCCTGCTTTGGTGAAAAAGGAGAGACTTTCAATGGATGTGGAGATTCGAGAGGGAGAACATTACGGCAAGACCTCAGAAGCAAAAGAGGGCCCGAAGGTGAACGTCTGTCTGGGAGTGGATGCGAAAAGATTCTTAGAGCTCTTCCTATCGCGATTGGGGTGAGTCCGTGAGAAAAAAAATCCTCGTCCTCGGAAATTCCAACGTAGATTTTGTCCTAACCATTCCAAGATTCCATCAGCCCGGGGAGACGATATTGGCCGAGAGCCTCGGTATCTTCTTCGGGGGAAAAGGGGCGAATCAAGCCGTTGCGGCAAAGCGGCTGGGAGGAGAGGTCGCCCTCATTACCAAAGTTGGGAATGACCATTACGGAAAGTCGTACCGTCGCCACCTGATCAGGAATGGTCTGGACCGGAGACTGATTCTGGAGGATAAAAAGCTGCCGACAGGCACGGCCGTGATTGAATTGACTCCAAGGGGAGAGAACCGGATCGTCTCCTTTCTTGGGGCGAACGGCTCCCTTTCCCTAAGTGACCTGAAAAGACTGGAACGATATTGGAGAGGAGTAAATGTCTTTGTCACTCAATTGGAAGCCCCTCTTCCGTCCGTGGAGAGAGGGTTGAGAATGGCTAAGGAACAGGGTGCCGTCACCCTTCTCAATCCATCTCCACCTATTCGGCTCCCGCAACGTATTCTCTCTCTGGTCGACTTTATCGTCCCCAATGAACGGGAGGCTCAGTTCCTGACAGGAATAAAATGGAAGAGCGATCGAGACATTCCAAGAATGGCTCAAAGGCTGCTGGACATGGGTGTAAAAAACGTAGTGATCACCCTGGGTCCGAAGGGCTCCTTTTTCAAAAACAGAAGTCAAGGATTTTGGATGAAAGCCTTCAAAGTGGAGGTGGTCGATACCACGGCAGCGGGGGATGCCTTTCTCGGAGCCCTTGCCTGCGGCCTCTCTCAGGACAAGCCCATCCAAGAAGCCTTAAGATTTGCGAATGGGGCCGGGGCCCTGGCGACCACAAAACTGGGCGCTCAGCCCTCCCTCCCCTCCAGGAGAGAAGTTGAAACCTTCCTCAATAGGAAAAAAGAAAAAAGTGGATAATACTTCCTAATGGTTTTCAACATTAGTCAATCCTGAAAGTGGCCATTGTATTAGGACTGAGAAGCCAGTTTGGCAAGAAGTCAGACGATTAAAGTATTAAAAGATTTTATTTAAGGACCGACGCCGTCGCGTTCAACAAAACAGGCGTCGTTACCTTGACCTCCTGGCTGTCGATTTTTTTGGAGGGGGTGGAGGGTTGACTTCTCCTAACGATTTCACTATGCTACTCTTAATCCCTGCACAGAAAGGAACGAGCGATGAATGAAGTGTTGAAAGCCATAAGAGACCGGAGGACGGTTCGGAAATTCAGTTCCAACCCGGTAGATGAGGAAAAACTCCAGATGATTCTCGAGGCGGGAAGATGGGCTCCTTCGTTTAGTAACCTTCAACCCTGGAGGTTCATCGTCGTCAGAGATTTGGGCCTAAAAATTGCGCTGGATAAAGCGGCGAGGGAGAGTGTCCTGCACTTGGGCATCAACGAAGCGCCTGTGGTCATCCTGGTCTGCGTGGATCGTCGGATCGATCCCCTTCATGCGATCGAAGCCGGCGCAGCGGCCACGCAGAACATGACCCTGGCAGCACACAGCCTCGGCCTGGGGGCTGGTTGGATTGGGATTTGGGGGACAGAGACCGAGATCTCTATCCAGAAACTTCTCAAACTTCCAGAGACCGTTCGAGTGGTCTCTTTGCTTCCTATCGGCATCCCGGATGAGTCTCCGGAAGGCCGTCGAAAGCCCCTTGAACAGTCGACCCAATTCAGATGAAGCGCCTCGTTCTCGGAATAGGCACTGACTCCGAATTCTAAATTCTTAAGTCCCCTTCCCCTGCAGGCCCAGTCTCCGAGTCTCCAAACAGCGTCTGAATAGGGAGTGAGACGCAAGAGGAAAAATCATCGTTTCTCCGAAAATACTGAGAAAAGGAAAAAATGACTTGATTTTTCTTTAGATTTCAAATATTGAAATTTCTATTCAAACCCGAGGAGGCAATCCATGTCCACTGAATTAGAGTGTCCTATCTGTGACGCTGAAATCCCGCTTGAAGGAACAGAGAAGCCGGGAGATCTAGTCCTCTGTTCCTATTGCAAGGTAACCTTCAAGATAATCAGCACGAAAGATAAATGGATTCTTTCGGATGACTTCGAGGAATAGCTCCATTCTGTAGAATGGAAATTTCAAATCCCAAATTCCAAAATTCAAATAAACTCCAATTACCAATTACCAAACCTGTGAAGAGAGTTTTGTAGGACCTCACGTTATGTCATTTGGTCATTGGTTTATTGGATATTATTTGGTTATTGAATGAAATTTTTGTATACTTCCGATCTTCACGGTGAGACTTACCTTTATCAAGAACTCTTATCGCTGGCCATTTCCTCCTCGTCAGAGATCATGGTGATCGGGGGTGATCTTCTCCCCTCTTTTCCTCCGACGAAACGATACGAAGATATGGTTCCCAATCAAAGAGCCTTCATTGACCAGTTTCTTTCCCCCTTCTTCAAAAGGATATTGGAAACCACTTCCATTCAACAAATTTTTCTCATCGCCGGAAACTGGGACCTGGGTTACCCCTTCCTCTTTAGGGAGATACCGGAGAAAATTTTTGATCTCAATCAGAGGAGTCATCGAATCGAGAATGGATACGAACTCCTCGGATACCCCTTTGTGCCTCCGACCCCCTTTCGGCCAAAAGACTTCGAGAAGATGGATGATCGGGAAACCCCCTGGCCTCCGCAGAAGAATCCCTCCTACACCCGCTCTTCCGACCAGGGCGACCCGTGGCTTCGCTCGGCTTCGCCGAGAGGCGAGCGCCCCGAGGCGAGCCGGCTGATACCCGTTGATCCCAATCGTTATCTCAGGGAACGAGAGACGATTGAGGAAGACTTAGATCGACTCCCAAAACCTCTCCAGTCAAGGAGAGCGATTTATGTCATGCATTCTCCCCCTTTCGGGACCCGATTGGATCTCATCGAAGGAGGAAAACCAGCAGGAAGCCGATCCATCAAAGCCTTCATTGAAAGAAATCAGCCTCTTCTTACGCTTCATGGGCATATCCATGAGGCGCCCGCACTCTCCGGCACCTACGTGACCCGGATTGGAGAAGCGCTTTCCATCAACCCAGGGCAATTTATACGGACAACGAGAGAGGTCCCCAGGCTTCACGCCGTTACCTTTGAGATAGAAAGAATAGAACAAACACTGACGCATACCTGTTTCCCAAAAGTTCTCAGTGAATAGTTCGTCTGCCTGCTCCCGCCTATCCAACAGACCGGACTGGGAAGTTTGCAGTAAGAAAAGCAGTCATTTTTCTCTTGACAGACCTAGAAGAATTTTATATAGTTTGCCTATAAACATTTTGTGTACAAAGTGATATGCTGGGAGGCGGAGAAACAACGAACCAAGAAAGGAGAATAGTGTATGCATTATAAAAAGATCCTCGTATTAATACCTTTGTGCCTGGCCATTGGATTTTTTAGTTGTTCTAAGGAAGAAAAGAAGGTGGAGGCTCCCAAACAGGGGCAAATCACAAAGAGTTTGATCCCCCCGAAGGCTGAGCTTAAGGGCCAGAATTTTCTTGTGGAGCTTAGCGACCTTCAAGTCGTCATGAGCGTGGATACAGCTTCTAAAGAGATCGTTGAGACGCCGAGCCTCAGGGGTAACATCAAAGTAACTAATCAATCGCAAGATATCCTCGACATCCAGGCGGTCACCCTCGAATACTTGGATGGAGCTGGGAAACCAATCGCTTTTAAATCTGGAGAGAAAGTATCGAAGGTTTCTTTGTTTTTGAAGTCCACTAAACCCGGAGAAACTACGGAAGGGTCATTGGATGCTACAATCCCAAGAATGGCTGTCAAGGAAAAGGCCCTGGGAAAGATAGAAATCAACCTGGTCTATGTCCCGTATCCTCTTAAACGGGAGACCCTGGTACTGTCTGAGAAGATTAGCCCGTAATATAAATCACTGTGCTACGCACAGGGAAGCCAATTACCACCCAGATTGAAACCAAACCTTATTTTTTGGTTTAAAAACTGGGGGAAAGGAAAAATAAAAAGTTAAGAAGTAATCGGAACATTGAACCGAAATAGAAAAAATTAATTCCCGATTTAGAGAAGTACCGTTACGTACCTAGTGTAGTGCGTCATAAAT
>DBZJ01000184.1:9536-27990 GCA_002311635.1 Syntrophaceae bacterium UBA1163 | reverse complement strand
CACATCAAAGAAAGGCAGGTTTCTACGGAGATTGAGGAGATGAGCGATGTGGCCCGCCGCAGAAGGCCACATCGGGTCAGTGGTATTGGTGCCCATCACGAGCATCTCAATTTCAGTGAGGTCGATGTGTGCGTTTTCCGCTGCTCGTTCAAGGGCAAGTCGACCCATGGTCACGTTGGTTTCTTCTTTCGCTGCAATCCTTCGCTCACGGATGCCCGTCCTTTCCAAGATCCATTTATCACTGGTCTCCACCATCTTTTCCAGATCGTAGTTGGTAAGGACTCTTTCCGGCACATAAGAGCCCGTTCCAATAATCCCTGCGTGGTGCATGTAAAGCCCCTTTCAAAGGTAATAAGGCCAAAGGTAACATTTTCTCCGGTTTGTAGCAATGGGACAGCGAAATTCCTTTCTCTCGTTTGGAGTTGAGCATTGCTCTGGGATCGAGTAAAATACGGTTCAGATTCATCATTCCAGGAGACTGCGCTGGATGAGAATTTCGGATTTTATTCAAAAGGTGTTGATAGAGGAATTCAGGGAAATTCAACAAGACGAAGGCCATCATTATATTTCATATAGCCTCGTCTGCCAGGGGATAGAGTTTTTGGGAGCTTGCCTTGATTCAGAGCCTTTTTCAGCTGAAGGTTTAAGCGCTGGGCGCTTCAGAAGAGCTATTTACGATCTTTTTCCAACATCCTATCGTAGATTCAATCAAGGGAAGGGGAGGCCCTTTGATTTGTATGAGAATCTGCGTTCTGGTCTGCAGCACGTTATTTTGCCGGGGAAACCCATAGAACTCATTCAGCAATCCGAAAGGGAAAAATTTGATGCCAATCATCTCGAAGTAAAGGAGATTCGGGGGATAGATAGACTTGTCTTGGTATCAGAAGAGCTGTTTGATGATTACGAAAAAGCCTGTAAAGAGATTATTGCAAGAATTCGTGACGGTCGTTTAAGGGGCTGGAAGTTTGAAGGAGATGTTTTGACAACCGGATGACCGGTGGAATATGTGATGGTCAGAACGATTATTCTCATGGCCTAGCGCGTTTGGCGATACGAAGAGGGATCCCGACCATGGAGAAATTTTTTCATTTATGCGAAACGCTCTTGACGAGGCAATCCTTAGATCGGATATAATACAGACATACTTCCATGCTGATGTAAAAAGTGTTATGTAACGGAAGTAAAAACGATGGACAAAGAGACTTTTTTTGAATCCCCCGTGACCTCGCTGGGCGGGATGGCGATACGCTGGGTCAATGAACTCGGCGCCATGGTGGTCTTCCTTTTCCGGGCCTTTGTGATGATTTTTCATCCCAAGCAGTTCCCCGTCATCGCCCACCAGGTCTATTTCATCGGAGCCAGATCCGCCACGATCGTGATGCTTGTCGGCCTGTTCACGGGCATGGTTCTGGGACTTCAACTTTTTCATACGCTCGTGAAGTTCGGATCAGCTGGCGTTCTGGGCACAGCGGTCGCGCTGTCGTTGATCAGAGAACTGGGCCCGGTGCTGACGGCCATCATGATCACGGCTCGAGCCGGCTCCTCCATGGCCACAGAAATTGGTATCCAGCGCATCTCCGAGCAGATCGACGCTCTGGACACGATGCGGATTGATCCGCTCCGGTATCTGGTCAGCCCAAGGATTGCCGCTTCCATTATCAGCTTCCCCCTGCTGACGGCCTTCTTCGATCTCATCGGTATCCTCGGCGGGTTTATCACTGGAGTGATGATGATGGGCCTCAACGCGGGCACCTACTTTTACCGGGTCCGGACCGGCGTGGAATTGGAGGATATCACGGGAGGTTTTGTCAAGGCGCTGGTGTTCGCCATCATTGTGTCGATCATCTGCTGCTTTCAGGGTTATTATACCCACATGCGAAGGGATAGTTACGGTGCGAAGGCGGTGGGGCTTTCCACCACGTCGGCGGTGGTCCTGTCGTGCGTGCTCATCCTGGTCGCAGATTATGTGGTGACGTCGCTTCTTCTTTAGGGATCGATGGAAACTCCGCTGATTGAATTCCAAAAAGTGAGCAAGCGTTTCAACAACCATGTGGTCCTCGATCAGGTTGATCTGACGATCTACGAGGGACAGGTCACCACGATCATCGGAAAGAGCGGCAGCGGCAAGAGCGTGCTGCTCAAGCACATTATCGGGTTGCTGAACCCCGATGAAGGCACCATCCTGTTCCGGGGTCAGCCTGTTCAGAAAATGAGCAAGACCCAGAGGGATCGTACCTTCAGCCAGATCAGCTATATGTTTCAGAATAACGCGCTCTTTGACTCGATGACCGTCTTCGACAATATTGCCCTGCCCCTCCGGCAGACCACCCATCTCAGCCCGAAAGCCATTGAAGAGCGGGTAAGGGCAAGGATGGCGCAGATGGAACTTACGGAAGTGGCCCGGAACTATCCGTCGGAGCTCTCGGGAGGCATGCAGAAGCGAGTCGCGTTGAGCCGGGCTCTGGTGACCGATCCGAAGGTCGTCCTTTTTGACGAACCCACCACGGGCCAGGATATCATCCGCAGGAATGCCATTCTGAGCATGATCGCTCAGTACCAGCGAAAGCTCGGCTTCACAGCGGTTCTCATCAGCCATGACGTCCCGGACGTTTTCTTCATTTCAAACCGTATCCTCGCCCTCAACGATGGGAAAATCATTTTCCAGGGAACACCGGGGGAGTTCGAGGAATTCGAGAATCCTTTGATCGACGAGTTTGTCCAGAGCCTTGAGGACTTCCAGGAACATCTTACCGGAATTCAATCCAAGCGGCAATTCAGGGTGCGGAATCAGGTGGGCCTCAGAAAGAAGCGGTCTCAAGAAAGCTATGTCATGGCGTTGTTTACGCTGAAGGACTTTGATGAACTCTGTGAGTATCTGGGGCACACCCGAGGGCAGGAAGTTCTCAATGCCATGGGAGCATACCTGAACAAGCATTTCGGTGCTGTCGGAGGATTCTCTGCGCGCCAGAGCAAGAATCAATTCAGCACCTTTCTTCCCTTTTCAAACCTCAGCGAGGCGGAACGAATTGTGGAAAAATTTGCCCTGGATCTTCGGGAGGAGGGATTGCGCACGATTCAGGCAGAGGCAAATATTTCTCAGGACATGTGTTTCCCTTTCGCTATCCTCGCGGGTTTAGCCGAGAGCAAAGCAGGGAGTGAAGGGATCGATGTCGTTTTTAAGAAGGCCGAGGCGAACCAGAAGGAGATCGCCAAGGTTTACTGTGATATGCGGAGGTAAATGGGAATGAAGAAGTTTCGTTATGAGACGGTAGCCGGAATTTTTGTGCTCATCGGGCTAATATGCGTGGGATATATGACCGTGAGACTCGGAAGGGTGAAACTCTTCGCGCACGATTCTTATCCTCTCTACGCCCGCTTCAATTCGGTATCCGGATTGAGGGCAGGCAACCCCGTGGAGATGTTGGGGATCCAAATTGGAGAGGTCACGGGTTTCAGTCTCGATCAAGAAAAGCAAGTGGTCATAGCCGAGCTCAAAATAAAAGAAGGCATCAAAGTGTATGGGGATGCGATTGCCTCCATCAAGACATCGGGCCTGATCGGGGATAGGTATATCAGTCTCGACGCAGGAGGATCGGGTCCGATCCTGAACCCGGGCGGGGTTATCATACAGACGGAATCGCCCCCCGATCTATCCGACCTCATCGGGAAATATGCTTTCGGCGACATCGGAAAAGATGGAAAGGAGAAGAAATAGCCATGAGAAAATCGCTTACTCTGTTGATCTTTTCTCTTGCTGTTCTTATCCTCTGGTCGGTTTCTGTCTTTGCAGCCTCCCCTCAGGAGACCATTCAGACACAGGTCAACCGAGCGCTGGAGGTGTTGCGGGATCCGGCTCTCAAAGGTGAATCCGCCAAGGAGACCAAAGAAAAGAAGATTTGGACGATCATCGATGGTGTCTTTGATTACACCGAGCTTTCCAAAAGGACATTAGCCCAGCATTGGAAACAGTTCGCCCCTGACCAACAGGAGGAGTTTACACGTCTTTTCGGGAAACTTCTGGGCGGCGTTTACATAGACAGGATCATGGCCTATAAAGACGAGAAAGTGGTTTTTGGCAAAGTCATTAGCCTCTCAGATAAAACTGCCGAAGTCCAAAGTGAGGTTCTTAGATCCTCGAAGTCGATTCCGATCCACTATAAAATGATCTTAGGGAACGGAGAATGGAAGGTTTACGACGTGGAGATTGAGGGGGTTAGCTTGGTACAGAACTATCGCAGCCAGTTCAGAGAGATTCTAACGAACAAACCCCCTGAGCATCTTCTGAAAATGCTCCGGCAAAAGACTCACAAATAGGCTTACCCGCAACCCTTGGTTTCGGAGGAGTAGCAAAAACAACCACTACGAGGATTTGATTGCGTGCTTTGCCGGCCCGCAGTGTTTTTCTATCTTGAGCCTCATTCGTATCCGTGAGAAGAAGATAATCCTACCAAGACCCCTGCCCAAGGGTCCTTCCGGACACTTTCGCTTCCTTAATTTTGGAAAAAGGTCCTAAGGAGTGAAGAATCCATTTGACTCAATTATTGGCCGAGGTTATAAAATGGCAACGTCGAATACAAGATGTTGGAAATTCAGAACGGGCGACTTGATTTAAGAAAAGCGATTAGGAATAATAAAATAAACGGAGGAATCGGAAAGGAGAATCGTTAATGAAGGCGATTATAGACGAGGAAACTTGCATCGGATGCGGGCTTTGTGCGGAGACGTGCCCAGAAGTTTTTGAGATGAATGATGATAAGGCTCGTGTCAAGGTGGATGAGGTTCCTGCGGAGGTGCTGGAGTCCTGTAAAGAGGCTACTGAAAATTGTCCGGTAGAGGCTATCCAGATGGAGGAATGACTATCTCCGATAAGAACAAAAAAGGGGCGCTCCACGTCAAATCATGGACGCCCCTTTCTTATTTTCTTTTTTTAAGGGTCACTCAAAATACTCTTTAATTTCTTTATAGCGTTTCGGATCCCTCAATCGATCAAGGGCTTTCGCTTCAATCTGCCGAATTCTCTCCCGACTGAGACCGAACTGCCTTCCAATTTCCTCAAGAGTGCACTCCCCGTCCTCTCCGATGCCGAAACGGAGCCGGAGAATCTTCTCTTCTCTCGGCGAGAGGCCGGATAAGAGCTTCTGGATCTGATGGGTCAGATCTTTTTCCAACAGGGAGTCACTGGGAGAGAGACCCTTGTCATCCGGAATCAGATCTTCGAGCGTACTATCCTCTTCCCCGATGGACATATCGAGGGAGATCGGTTCTTCAATGAGATTGAGAATTTTCTCGACGTCGTGTAGAGGGATTCCGCTTTCCTTGGATAATTCCTGAGAGGTAGGTTCCCGCCCTAACTTTTTTACCAGGTCCTTGAAGGATTTCATCAATTTCCCTTTGATCTCAAAAAGATAATTGGGGATTCGAATCGTCCTCGACTTCTCTGCAAAGGCCCTCAAAATGGCCGCCCTGATCCACCAGGAAGCGTAGGTGCTGAATTTAAAGCCTTTGGTATAATCGAACTTCACCATGGCCTGGATCAGGCCGAGATTTCCCTCCTGGATCAAATCGAGAAAAGAAAGTCCCCGATTGGCATAACGTTTTGCGATACTGACTACCAACCGAAGATTGGCCTGGATCAGTTCGTTCTTTGCCCGTTGAAGATCGAGTATCGCCCGCTGATATTGGTTCAACGTCTCCTTGTAAAGAAGGTTTTTACCCCTTATTTCTGAAGGCGTAGGTTTTGACTTTTTCCCATTCTTACCATTTTTTCCCTTGAATTTGTAACCCTGCCGTGCGTTGACATGGATGCGTCTACCCCCGTTCTTGGGGGCCGAAGGGGGATACAACTGAGCCTTCAGGCGATTGGTCTTCGTCTCGAGAATCTTGACTTGCCGCTCACCTTCCTTAATCCTTTTAGCCAGTTCAACCTCTTTCTCAGGCGTAAGAAGCGATATCTTTTCAAGACCCTTTAAATACTCCCACGTGATATCCTGAGGTTGAAAAATAATTTCTTCGTGAGGAGCGGGCTCGGCTGACACCTCTTCACTTCCCTCGGCCGCCAACTCTGCTTCGTCGGGCTGAAGATCAAAATCCTCCATTGTCTCTTCTAATTCACCCTCCACGTAGGATGCAGATTGGATGGGTGGAATGGAGGTCGGGGATTCAGCAAAAAGGGTTGAGGATTGAACAGGCTCAAGGGCCAAATCCTCTCCTTTTTTATTTGTTGTCTTGTTGTTTTTCACAGGTACGTTACCCCTTTCTTCTCGGAACAAAAAGCCCTCTCCATTCTTTGTCCATGGAAAGGGCGGATTTATTCATTTTTACTTTACCCAAAAAACCCTCGCCGGAAGAATGGTCCTCTCTACATTCAACATCCCTCTTCTTAACTGATTTGTTTATTCTCTTATTCTAATATATTCAAGTCCTAAAGCTTTGTCAAGCATTATTTTTTACTAAATTTATTAGTATTTTCAATTGGTTATAAGTTGCAAGGTTAATATTCCTATATTCATATAGGATTAATTCCACGTCTTTATGTGAAAAAAGTAATTAATTCACTGGTGTTCGGGAATTTTCTCAAAGCATGAAAAAATTAAAATAAACTCTCTACGTTGCGAGCAAAAAACTGACTCTTTTAATCTAATTTGATGCTTGATTTCTGCCCAATAACCCCCTCCTTTTTTAGTGAGGATTTTTACTTTTCGATAGGGCGATTGCAGGAAGAATTTTTCGTCTCTTTCACCCCCTGCTATCCACTTTGATATAGGTTTTAGAGTTGATGATTACTTATTCGAAGAGAAGATTACGTCTAAACTATCAGGTAGAACAACTCCTCCGAGGTAGCAATTCATATAATGTTCGGTTGAAAGGTTCCTTATTCGGGATTCCTTACAAAAAAATCTTCACTGGCTTCTTCTAAACACGTCGATGAAGTAGTCGTAAAGTCGAAGGGTTGACTTTGGATAGGTCATCTATTATAGAATTTAAATCTGATTCTTTATTCTTCTCCTTCGTCTTTCTAAAAACGCGGCTGAAAGGATTCCTATGGGATATGTGGATCTTCACCTCCATACGACCGCCTCTGACGGAGTGCTGAGCCCATCGGAGATCGTGAGATACGCCAAGGCGAAGGGACTCCAGGCGATTGCGATTACCGATCATGATACCGTCGAAGGATGTGAGGAGGGATTGTCGGAAGGGGAGAGAATTGGTTTTGAAGTGATCCCGGGGATTGAAATCAGCGCGGAGCATTCACCCGGTTCCATGCATATCTTAGGATTTTTTCTTGATATCCATCACCCCCTTCTCACGGAGAGGTTGAAATATCTCCAGAAGGCAAGGGCAGAAAGAAATCCAAAGATCACCGAAAAATTGAATAGGTTAGGAATCGATATAACCTTTGAAGAGGTGCTGAGAGCCTCCGGAGGAGGACAGGTCGGGAGACCCCATTTTGCCAATGTCCTTTTGGAGAAGAAGGTTGTCAGGAATTTTCAAGAAGCTTTCGATCGGTTTCTGAAAAAGGGGGCTCCGG
Source organism: Syntrophaceae bacterium UBA1163 (assembly GCA_002311635.1). Lineage (GTDB taxonomy): Bacteria > Desulfobacterota > BSN033 > BSN033 > UBA1163 > UBA1163. The sequence continues at coordinate 20,462 of DBZJ01000184.1, read as the reverse complement.
CCTATGTGGACAAATTCAGATTTACATCGAAAGAGGCTCTGCATTTTATCAACGAAGCGGGAGGTGTGGCCGTGCTTGCTCATCCCAATACCCTCGGAATGAATGGCTACTCAGAATTGGAGAAACTGATCGTCCATCTGGTCGATGAGGGGCTCAAAGGGATTGAGGTCTATTATCCTGAACATTCTGCGGCGCAAATAGTACAGTATAAATCGCTTGCCGAGAAATACAGCCTCCTGTCGACAGGGGGGACAGATTATCACGGAATGGAAAAAAGCGAATTGGACATCGGGGTGGGAAGAGGAGACATGAAGCTTCCTTACTCCATCGTACAGAATGTCAAGGCGGTTCGAAGTCGGTCTTTATCGGGGAGGTGAAGGGTTGGTCGTCTTTTTATTGATCGCCACGACTTTGTTATGGGGATCGACCCCAATTCTTGAGAAAATGGGCTTGGCAAAAGTAGATCCCCTGATCGGTGTCACCGTCCGAAGTGCCGTTGTCGCAGCAGGCCTTTTTTTGCTCACCTTTCTGATGGGCAAAGGCAGGGAGTTAATTGAGCTGGACGGGAAGAGTATTTTCCTCTTTGGCGCCAGCGGCGTGATCGCAGGTCTTCTGGGCATGTGGACTTATTACGGCGCCTTGAAGATGGGGGCAACTTCAAAGATCGTTCCCATCGCAGCCTGTTACCCCCTGGTAACCGCCTTTCTGAGTATTCTGGTTCTCAAAGAAGGAGTCACTTTCCAGAGGGTCATCGGTACTATGCTGATTGTCTCAGGAATCTGGCTGGTCAAATAACCCTTCTATCTCCCCCTCTCCCTCAAGGGAGAGGGTTGGGGTGAGGGTGGGGACGGAGGAGAAGATGAAGAGACGCAAAAAAACGAATCGTTTGAAGGCGGCCTTGAAGAGAAAGAATGTCAAACACTCATTGAGGAAGTCTAAAGGAGAGAGAAAGTATCCGACGTAATAAAGAACGCTAAGCGCTTGGCGCATAGCAAAGAACGCATCTTGTCTTGATGGTGAATCCACCGTCGCCATCATCACTGAAGAACTTCATACAATGAGTTTTGAATATCCTCGGCTCGTCTTATCAGATCCTGAAGGAAATATCTTTGACCATCCTTCTCTTAAGCTTTCAGGTCGATCCGGAGATCGATTCCTCCTCCCCACTCCATCAGAATTAATGCCTCTTCCTAAAGGGAGTCAACTCTTTACCTTGCCCGGAAGGATACCGATCGGCTGGGAAGAAGAAGACAGATCTTTTGTCTCTTTGCGAAAAACGAGATTAGGGAATAAAGACGCGAAGTGTACCGCGGTCGCTGCATTCCTGCCACCGGGGTATATCCGGACATTCCTTCCTGCTACCCAACGCAGTGCCAGAGCGCCCATCCTTCCGCTCTGGGCCTACACGGCTGTGGGCTGGAAAGACGGAAGATTTTGGGCGACCGGATTACAGATTGACTCTAATCCGCATTGGCACCCAAAATATTTTGAGAACGATCGCCTCTTAAAACAAAAGGTCCAAGCCTCTCTTAGGGATCATCCCCAAAATCGCCTCCTTCGCCAACTTTCCAGGTGTGCGTTGGAATATCACTGTTTTGCGGCAAAAAATGTTTTTTTTCGGAGGTGGGAATGCCCCTTGCCTACATCTCCTTCGTGCAACGCAGATTGTTTAGGCTGCATCTCCTTACAGCCCTCCGAATGTTGCCCGGCATCACAAGAGAGGATCGATTTTATTCCTACGGCAAACGAGGTTCTGGGCGTTGCCTTGCCCCATCTTGAAAAAGCAGAGGACCCGATTGTCAGTTTTGGTCAGGGGTGTGAAGGAGAGCCGCTGATCCAATGGAGGCTTTTGGAAAATTCGATCCTTAAGCTTCGAGGAAAAACCGATCGAGGAACGATCAACCTTAACACCAACGGAAGTCTTCCAAGGGTCTTGGAGAAGCTTTGCGAGGCTGGGCTGGATAGCGTTCGTATCACACTCAACAGTCCCCATTCAAATTATTACAAACGCTATCACAGACCCGGGGGATATTCGTTCCACGATGTGATAAATTCCTTGGTTTCGGCCAAGGGAAAAGGGATCTATACATCGATTAATCTCCTTGTCTTCCCGGGGTTCACCGATAGGGAGGCAGAAGTGGAAGGCTTGATAGAACTGATCAGGGAAACGAACCTCGATCTGATTCAGATGCGAAACCTCAACATCGATCCGGACCTCTATCTCAAAAACATGGGAAGCGGTTGGGGGATAGGCATCTCTAAGATGATCGATATCCTGAAGAAAGAATTTCCATCTCTCCAATTCGGCTATTTCAACCGCGCCAAAGAAACTTTCTATGCCAATAAATAGGGTTCAAGGGGTCCAGGGGGCAAGGTTCTGAATGTGGAAGGTGGATTGTGGTTTTGACCACTTTCTACTCTCCACTTTCGGTTCTCTGTCTCTTGAATCCTCGAACCCTTGAACCCTTATTCAGATTTTTTCAGCGATGAGGCTTGCCACTGCCTTTCTTCTTCTACCTTCTCTGAAGGTCCCTTCGCGATAGAATTGAATTCGGAAGTTTTTGAAGAGCCTGAGGGGTTCATTAGGTTTCAAGAAATATTTGGCTTGCTTCGGTCCTCCCGTAGCGAGCGTTCTATGTTCAAGGAGGTAAGTCTCGAACACTACCATTCCACCTTTCTTGAGCCCATTTCTGATCTTTGGGATGAGACGACGTTTGAGAAAATAGAGGTTGACGATGAGGTCGTATCGGTCTTTTTCAATCCGAAATTGGTCAAGGTCGACGAGAAAGGTGTTAATCTTGACTCCTTTCTCTCGAGCCAATTTTCTGGCTTTCTTCAGACCCTTCTCGGAGATATCTACTGCATCCACTTCAAACCCATTTTGAGCCAGGAAGACTGCGTTCCTTCCCTCGCCCGTAGCGACGTCGAGGGCCCTTCCTTTCGGAAGAAGGTGGATATGGTTTTTTAGAAAAGGGTTTGGTTCTTTCCCAAGGGCGAATTCTTTCCTCCCGAATCTCTTGTCCCATTTTTTTTGATCCGCTTTCAAAACGCCTCCTTTTTCGCGGGTACTCGACAATTTTACAGGAAAAAATTTTTCTTGACATTAAAAATGTTCGAAGTTATAAATGGTCTACATATGTTGACTAAAATTTCCATTTTTAAGGAAGAGACCGTAGGGTCGGCCACTGTGCCGACCAATAAATAGGTTGAGATGAGACGCAAAAATATCAGGTTGGCAAGGGAATCATACGAAATCTCATCACAAATCTTTAGCGTGACGATATGTACATGGGATCGGCGCTCTTTGTTTCGAAATGAAACATGGGCTAACCTTGTTTTGACTACTCTTGAGACAGGACCTTTTGGAAAACAAACTGAACTTTATGCTTTTTGTTTGATGCCAGATCATGTTCATATCCAGTTATCCCCGATGGAGGCAAACTTAGTGGATCTGGTCAGCCGATGGAAAAGTTTCACGGCAAATCTTCTCAGAAGAGATGGGTTGATAGGGCCGTGTTGGCAGAGAGGATTTTATGACCATGCTCTTCGCAAGGAGGAAGACATACGCACATCAGCAGAATACATTGTGAATAATCCGGTACGTGCTTGTCTTGTTGAAAATTGGGTTGATTATCCATTTGCATGGCACAGATGGATTTAGGGTTGATCACAATTGTTGAGGCAGGCACAGTGGCCTGCCCTACATTAAATAAATATTAAACATGGGGAACAAAATGAAAAAAGAAAGAGAGTTGACACCAACCCAGGAGAAGGTATTCGATTTTTTGAAAGAATACCTTGCAGGAAAAGGTTTTCCGCCGACGCTACGCGAGATTGCTTCTCACTTCGGGTTGCAAGGGCCTAAGGCTCCCCAAAAAACCTTAAATATCCTGGAAAGAAAGGGTTACATCCATAAAGTTCCGGGAGGATCGAGGGCAATTGAAATTTTGGGATCCAAGGTCGGCAGGCACAGAGGCCTGCCCTACAAAATGGGGTTTGTAGAGTCGGCCACTGCGCCGACTTTCCCCGTCCCCATTGTAGGAAGAGTGCAGGCAGGGGAACCCATCCTCGCTATTGAGAATATTGAAGGTTACATCAACCTCGATCGGAGTTTTGCCTCATCAGGAGATGTTTTCCTCCTTCGGGTCCAGGGAGACAGCATGATCGATGCGCACATCCAGGACGGAGATTTTGCTCTGGTGAAGCCGCAGCCCAATGCAGAGAACGGTGAGATCGTCGTTGCCTTAATCGAAGATGAGGCTACGATCAAAATGGTTTTTCAAAAGAGGGATTTAATTAGGCTTGAACCAGCCAATCCCAAGATGGAACCTATTGTCGTCAAAAAAGGAGAGAAAAAAGTCACCATCGTTGGAAAGGTGATAGGGATATTTAGAAAAATGTAACATCAATTGCGGATCTCGGAGTGCGGATTGCGGATTTAAACAAAGAATAAAAAATAATTTCAATGAGGATTGGATTCAAAAGAAAATTCAGAAAAGGAGGGGACAGGGATGGATCAAGATGAGATGAAACAAAGGACAAAGTTGTTTGCCCTTGGTATTATTCAACTCGTGGAGTCACTTCCTAAAGAGCGAACAGCGGGAGTACTTGGGGGACAATTGTTGCGATCAGGGACTTCAGTTGGATCAAACTATCGGAGTGCTTGCCGAGCCAAGTCTATCGCTGACTTTATTTCTAAGATGGGTATTGTTGAAGAAGAAGCGGATGAATCACTGTATTGGATGGAGTTAATAATCGAAGCTGGAGTAGAAGTTAATATAAAAATGGATGCATTGATGAAGGAAGCAGGCGAGCTTCTAGCTATTACGGTTGCTTCAATAAAGACTGCAAAAAATAAAAAAATTAGTAGATGAAAATAGATCAGATTTTATTAAATTCGCAAGCCGAAATCCGCAATCCGAAATAGATTATGGACGACCGCATTATTCTTCACATCGATATGGATGCCTTTTTCATCTCGGTTGAGCAGAGAGAGAATCCATCACTCCGAGGAAAACCCGCTGCGGTTTGTGGTTCTCTTTCTCGAAGTGTGGTGACTTCAGCTACCTACGAAGCAAGGCCTTACGGGATTCGGGCGGGAATGTCGACCCAGGAGGCGAAAAGGCGTTGCCCTCCATTGATCCTTGTGAAAGGAAACCATTCGAAATATACGGAAACCGCATCCCGAATCTTCTCAATCCTGAAAAAATATACGCCCTTAGTGGAAGTTGCCTCCATTGACGAGGCCTATCTCGATATCACCCAATCCCTGGTATTATTTCAGTCCTCTCTCCACATTGCTCAATCGATCAAAGATCAAATCCGCGAGAAAGAAGAATTGACCTGTTCTATTGGAGTGGCTCCGAATAAGCTCCTGGCGAAGTTGGGAAGCGCTCTTAAAAAACCTGATGGCTTAGTCGTAATTCAGAAAGGGGATGTTGAGGGGATCTTGAAAGATCTTCCGGTTTCCAAACTGTATGGAATCGGCCCAAAATTGACAGAGGCTTTAAACTCGATAGGCGTCTTTACATGCGGCCAGTTGGGAAGATTTCCGGTTTCGGTCTTGTCCAAAAAGTTCGGTGTGATCGGTGAGAGGCTTCATGAAATGGGATTGGGATTAGATGATAGCCCGGTCGTTCCCTTCGACGATGAGGGAGATGCGAAGTCCATCAGTCATAGCGTCACCCTTGAAGCGGATACCTCTGATCCCAGGCTATTGAAAAAAGTTTTGCTTCAACTTTCAGAGAGGGTATCCAGAAGGATGAGGAGAGAACGATTTTACGGGAAGAGGATTGCGGTTACTATACGTTACTCAGATTTTTTTACCTTCTCAAAACAAAAGACCCTTTCCAAATGGATGATGAGCGGCAACGAAATCTTCCAACAGGCCTTCGAGATCTTTGGATCGATCTCCCATCCGAAGCCGATTCGTCTCCTCGGAGTAGGCGTATCCCAGTTGAAAAAGGAATGGTGCCAGTTGGATCTTTTTGAGAAGAGAGAAAAGAAAGATAATCTGCTTAAAGCGATGGATCGAGTGAACGAACGATTCGGAGATTGGACGCTCACCTGGGCAGGACTTTATTAAAAAGGATGTGAAGAAGCTCAAATTAGATTTTTTTGAGTCACCCCCGTAAATATGGGTACTTCACCTCCAAGTTAAGGAGGGTATATTTGAGAATCAAGGGTTACGGATTGGAAGTCAGTGTAAAGCTGAAAGTCGAGAGCCGGACTTCCGGGTGCTGAGTCCCCTCTGGCTTGATTCATCGAGGCGAGATGACCAGACTCGTCGGGGGATTTGGTGCTTTGGAAACCGTTCCGTCCGAAGCCGTGAAGTTCGTAAATCCATAATTCCTGTTTATACCGCTGCCCCCCTGCAAATAGAAGCCCATCCCGGGACTGCCTGTGGGATATGTGCTGTCAGTAGCCGTTAGGACTGCGGTGCCATTGAGGTATGCAGTAATAGTGTTCCCGTTAGCTGTAGCCTTGATCACATCTCCGTTCTTAGCGCCATAAGACCCAGTGGCATTTAATAAGGTAAAGCTACCGAACGCTCCATTCCATCTCACTATCTGGACATATGGATTAGATGGATTCACGCTGAAGTTAATTTCATATCCGGTACAATTGTGGGCGGAGAGGGAGCTCCTGACACGCAATTCAACCTCTGCAAAATTGCTGTTACCCGTAACTGTCGTATATACTGTCGCCTGAACTGTTTGGTTAGGTCCCCAAGTCCCTGTCAACAGGGCAGTCGAATCGTCATAATTGGTCGATCCGGTTTCTGTGCCATAAGCTAACCGAGAAGTTGTCCTTACATTAGTCCAATCAAGTCCAGTCGTCCCACCATTTATCCAATGTCCATTTTCAGAAATGGGGTTCTCCGTAAGCGGAAACTTGGTGGTATATGTTGCGGCTATAGCTTCTGCGCCAGATAAAAATGCCAAAGCAAAGGAGAAAATCACCAAGGAGACAATAAACAGTTTTCTCGTAATACCTCGCCTCCTCTTAACCCCTTTATCTAAAAAATTGATTGTACCAATGCGGCGATCCCCCTGGTATTGATGATGAGTGAATAATTATGATGAAAAAAGATGACCACTGGTGAATTATTACAGCATTTTTAATAAGCGATGTCAAGATTAATTTTGTAGCCCTTTGATTTCATTGAGTTGTATCTGAAATAATGCATTTAGAGGCAAAATTTTAGAATCACGACTTTAAGAGGGAAGTCTTAGTTAGACGTATATCTGTTAGCTTGGGGTGACCGCAAATTCCTATTCTCGGAGGGCGGAAAGCAGTTTTTCGACTTGATATTCGGATTTTTCTTCGGCCTTTTGCCATGTTTGAATGATGGTGTAACATCCTTGCAACTCTTCAATCACGGCATGGACAGGGCGGAGAGGGTCGGAGCCGATGGTCAGTGCGGCTACCATCATCAGCCACCACAGCAGCTCCTCGAAGGCCTCTTTGTTGAACCACCAGATATCGTTGCACTGGTTTATCTGCAAGAATTGTCGGACATCACTATCCTTCAACAATAATTCTAATATTCCGTGAGCTTGTTCTTGGCCGGATGGCTTCGACTCAAACCATTTTTGATGACTCGTAAGCCATTTGATGACTGCCAACGAATTCCATGCAGTGGTTTCTTCCATCCCCAAGTCCCCGAGAACGGCAAGGATTGGTTTCCTGAATCCCCACTCCTCAATCCAGGCATGACTCTGCCCCGCAAAGTCCTTTTGATTGATGACCTTGCCAAGAGCATGGACAAACAGCCATGCGAAGAGGGTTGTCCAGGCGGCTGTTGAGCCCGCCAGCCTCTTGTGGAGGTATTCTGCCGCGGCTTTGACTCCTTTTGGCTGTAGCTGCGGGTAGCGACTGGTTAGGATGGGCAAGTACAGGATGGCTTCCAGTTTACGCCGAATCTCTTGGACGATCGCCTTCTCATCTTCTCTCCCTCCGCTGAGGCGTCTGGCTTCTTGAAGGAGGCGCTTCATTTTCTTCTCTATCTCTTCCATCAGTTTTTGATCGAGCTGCTGAGCCTGTGGTTGGGTGACGCGTGCCTCCATCAGGCGGCGGAACGTGTCCACATTGACCAGTTCCTTGAGCGCGTCGTGCAGAGGTTTGAGCAACATCTCTTTCAATGCGTCTTCGATACTGGGTACTCCGCGGCCATCCAGACCATTGGCTATTTGGGCATAGTGATGCCACTGATTATCCCGAACTTCTCTGAAATCGATGAATACGTGATACTTGTAAGCACCCAGCTCCACATAAAGCCCCCTTTTGCACAATTCCTCACTCTTGCGAATGTATTCCAGACCGGTTGCATTGTCGCGGAAAATGGAGAAATAGGCTCGGTCATCGTGCAACCCGAGGCCTTCTCCCAGATTTTTCTGAATCAACGTACGCACATCCCCCTCACCGGCTTTGATCGAATAGGCGACGGAGGACCGGACCCACCCCCGGGCGGACTCATATTTGTTGTGGTAGATGATTAAAGATCGCTCATCGCCGCTTCGATTGGAGTAAGCAAATACGTTCTCATTGACATAGCCTTCCGGAGTAAAAAAATCGTAGAGCAGGAAATGTTGCACGTCTGAAAAGTGATGGCGGCGCTTCATCAGCGGAAAAATCTCTCGTTCGTGCCGCTGGATCAGCTCCTGGTCCGGCTGTTCATCCCATTTGGCATACCGGTATTCCATTCCATATTTTTCGTTAAATCCTTCGATCTGGCCATGAGCGAACATGGGGAGCCCGGGCAGGGTCACCATCATGGCGCATACGCCAAAGTATTTATCTCCCTTGCCGAATTGTGTGACAGCAGTCTCTTCATCAGGGTTACTCATAAAATTGACGAACCGTTTGAGGACCTCGGGATTAAATTCGAGAGTATTTTTCATCACGGAGCGATATTTGGCGTTCTCTTCGTCCTTCAGCATATTCATGAAGGCACTGTTGTAAACGCGATGCATCCCTAAGGTCCGGACAAAGTATCCCTCCAGCAGCCAAAAGGCCTCGGCCAGCAGCAACGTATCGGGCGCTTCCCGAGCGACGCGGTCCACCACCTGACGCCAGAATTCTTCGGGCATGAAACGGTTGAATTGTTCTTTCGGCATGCCGTGTTCCGCTCGAGAGGGAATGGCGCCGCCTGTGCCCGGTTCCGGAAACCACAACCGTTGATAATGTCGCTTCGTCAGGGTCATGGCCGCATCGAAACGGATGATAGGAAATTTTCGAGCAACGCTAAGGATGGTTTGAATGACCGCCTCTCTTACGTCGGGGTTCAGGTAGTTCAGCTGGGCCGTATCATTCCAGGGCATTCGGGTCCCGTCGTTGCCATGATAGAGGAATTTTTCGCTCCCGTTTCTCCGTTCCACCCTTTTGAAGACCACGGCTGCGTCGCTCCGGTCGAAATAGTGATCTTCGAGATAAATCCCCACCTCCCCGTGCCACGACAGATCCGGTCCGCTGAAGTGATAGGCGGGGAAAGGGCTGTAATCCAGGGAAATGAACCACTCCGGATGCTCGATGGTCCACCTGGAATCAATTCCCACATGGTTGGGTACCATATCGCTTGCCATGCGAATGCCCCGGTTCCACGCCCTGTCTTTTAAATTCTGGAAGGCTTCCTCGCCTCCGAGGTCGCCTGCGATCTCGTAGTCGAACAGGGAATAAGCCGAAGCTACCGCATCGGGATCGCCCATCCGCTCTTTGATTCTTTTAGAAGCAAGGCTTCTCTCCCACACGCCGATGAGCCAAAGGCCGGTGAAGCCCCAACGGGCTAAGAGGTTCAGTTCTTCATCAGGAATCTGATCGAGTCGGTAGATGGAGCGCCGGTACTTTCTGGAGAGTTGATGAAGCCACACATAAACATTCTTTGCGATAAGAACCAGCCTCGGCGTCCAGTCGAGGTCAAAACTAAAGCGTTCCGGCTCCTCCTCCATCCCCAAAAATTCGTAGACCTCCGCAGGCGCACGGCCCCAAAAGGCCATTCTCCGCCATTCCGCGATTTCTTCCTCCTTGATTAAGTCGAGGCTGCTGAGAAGCCGTAAGAGATAGGGACCCAGCAAATAGCCCCATTTTTCCCGGATGTATTTCAGCTGTCCCGAAAGTGAGTGGGGAACGGCGAGCGCAGGACTGCGAAGCATGTCCACCAGATTCTGATGATCCGGGCCGAACACGGGCTGATGGTCAAAGAAGGAACGGAGGGCTTCGATGATTTGGAGGTAAGACGTATCTTTTTCCAGAGTGGCGTCATCGAATAACTCCATAAAGGGAGCAAAGGCCGGATTCGTGTTGGCCAGCCAGAGCATCAGCATTTCTTCCAGTACGATCAAGCGGTGAGGGGTCCCCGCTGTCTCCCCTTCCAAATACGTATGGAGATCCACTTCATGGCGATAGACAGCCACCGTCGGAAATTCATCGGCAAATTTCCGAAGAGCCTCATCCACTTTTTGCTTGCCCAGGTTCTCATCCAGCCAATTCATGGCTTGTTGTACCACCTGCGCATTCTTTTCGGTGCGATACAGGCCCACGACGTAATGAAGGATTTCGTCGATCAACCCCATGGCATTGATCTGGCCTGCTCTGACGGCTTTGTCGGGGAAGACGATCAAATCCCTTTTTTCATTCATTTTCTGGGCAAATAATCTTGCCGCATGGAAGTTGGGAAGAACGACATTTCCGCTGAGGGAGAACAGGGAAGCGTCAAATTGGTAGTCATCCCTTGCCTTCCGGGAGATATGAAACTCCATCACTATGGTGCCCTTCTTGTGTGTCATATTATCCAATATAGGTCATTCTACTGATGGACTCAAGAGGAATGATGATGGCAGGGTATCGCCTCACTGAGGCGCGGACCGTATCTTCCGATGGAGCCCCGCACCACGCATGGTCTTTGAAAATCTTATGAAGCGGATGATC
>DBZJ01000184.1:9338-9469 GCA_002311635.1 Syntrophaceae bacterium UBA1163 | reverse complement strand
AAAATCTTATGAAGCGGATGATCCAAAATTGTAATCGGCAAAGGCAACTTTCCTCCGTTGCAGCACAACCTTTTCAATGTTCAAGGCATGCTTGCAGTTAATGGAACGAGCTGAGGTATCCGCTATAAGAT
>DBZJ01000184.1:243-9287 GCA_002311635.1 Syntrophaceae bacterium UBA1163 | reverse complement strand
TATCCGCTATAAGATTTTCTCTGCCCCCGCCTGGCGCAGGGCTCCATCCCGTTGAGTTTCCGTGGCAGAGTGAGGTATTACATATAGGATGAAAAAACAGTGGAAGAAAGGAAAGGGCGATATCGAAAATCATGTGGGGCTAAAAAGCTTTTCACACTGATTCCGGCGAGTCGACGAGAAGGCTCTGATCGACACTTATTTCATCATGATAAACCGCGCCAGCTGCATCGTGTGGCAGAGCATCCTGCCCCAGAAAGGTGAAGAGGTCTTACGCCCGTCCGGATGGACGAAGCAGAAGTGTTTGCACTTGATGTCCTGCAGCCTCTTCGAGAAATCGGCTTCCGGGTTCTCCGAGTCGAGTGGCTTCGTGAAGTAGCCCGGTATGTAGTACCCGAGGTCAGTGTAAGTACCGGCTGTCTTCCGGGAGTGTGCTTCCAAAAAGTCGGCAAAGGTTTTCCGGGAAGTCACCACCCCATACGTGTCCGGGTTAATCTGCCACGGCGCTCCGGGTTCCATCTCGATGGAAAGGGCGCGGAGACAGTTGCGTCTCCCGTATTTCTTCACGATCTCCCTTCGCATCCGGTACGTGTCCTGGATTAGCTCTTCATTCTCACCCGGTATGCCGTAGGTGAAGAATACCTCCACATTCACTTTCTTCGAGGTGATATAACCAAGCATTTCATGATATTCGGCATTCGAGCAGAAATATCCTTTATTACGACGTCTGATTTCCTCATTCCCCGACTCGGGTGACAGGGCGATTACTCTGAAGTCTTCAGAGAACGTCTCGGCGAATTCGTCCACAAACTCTTTCGAGGTCACACCAGTCGCCTCATGCATCCAGCCGACCTTTTTGGCCAGTCCCTCGGCACGGATGCGTTTGAAAAGCCCCACGAAGTAATCCTGGTTGTCAGGCGTCGGGTCGAAAACAGTGTACATGGCCTCGTATCCGTAGGAGAGTGCCTGTTTGATATCGGCGATGACTGCGTCGTGAGGCCGCCAGACCACCTTCTTTCTGCACGAAATATACTCTTTTTGCGGGGTGAAAGATCCGCCGCACCAGGTGCAGTTGAACGCGCAGCCCCTTCCCACGCAGAGCGGAAAGAGCTTGCAGCGGGCGGTGAACATTTTGAAGTTTAACTCCTTGGATATTCCCTTGACCACGATAAACGGCAGTGACACGTAATCGATATATGTCCTATAGTTTTCGAGAAGCTCCATATTGGCGAAGCGGAGTTCGCTCAACATCTTCTCGTCAGCGCAGTAAGTCGTTTCGTTGGAGATGACCTTGCCCTCTGCGTTCCTCCATGTCAGGTTTGGCACGCCGCTGAGGTCCCTTGCTCCTGCTTTTACCTTTTTAACGAGTTCAAGAAGCGGGATCTCGCCGTCGCCGCGAATGACGGCGTCAACACAATTGAAGTCGCGTATGATCTCGTCGTGAAAAAAGCTTGCCGTAGATCCGCCGACGACGATAGTAGCGCCTGGATGAACCTCACGGACTTTTTTGCATGACTCGATGACGTCGTGCGCCTGGTAGTGCCAGTGCAGCGATAGTGCGATCACGGGCGCGGACACGGCCTCCAGACTATCCTGAAGCTGCCATGCCTTACGGTTCATCTTTTCCACACCCTGATGAAGGACGCGGCATTTCATCCCGTTCCTGACGAGGTGGTCGGCGATGCCGAGCAGCCCGAGGGGCATATAGTTGACCCACATGAACTGGCCGACCGGCTTGTAGTAATTGTTGAACTTCGGGGTGTGTATGATAAGACAGTCCAGCTTTTGCATTTCTCTCCTCCCGGGTCCATCCACCTTCGCAGAAAAAGATTAAGGTTTATGATATTATTTTGGCCCCCACCACAAGAGCAGTTAATCATAAAATAACAGTCAAGCTGCATCAAGTGTTCAGAACTGAAGATCCCTTTCCCACTTCCGGTTTTTCCCTTGCCCGACCGGGGTCGGTCGGGCAAGAATAGAACACATGCTTCCTGCATAGGTTCTGCGTCAATGGTCCTTTCCCAAATCTTGTTTTACACAAAAAGAGGAATTACCATTGACTATCTGGGCGGGTTGTGGTACGAGAAGACTTGAATATCGATTCCTGGGTGGGGCACATGATAAAAAAAATATTGAAAGGATTGCTCGTCCTTGTCCTCTGCTTACAGGCCATCAACGCCTTCGGCACGGACTGGACTGATATTCAGGCCTTTCTGATCAAGAAGATCTCACCCAGGTCATCTTCCGCCATGACGGGATCAGAATTCGCTAAATCTGTCTCCGCCATGGACAGATCCGTCAGAGAGCAGGCCATCCTGAGCCAAATCGTCAAAGGCAACCTCCCTGATTTTTTGAGAAGGTTGAAACCTGTCCAGCTGGTCGAAACGTTTGGGGAAGGAAAAACAGTGACCGCAACGATTTTTGTGATGCCGGACTACCTGGCCGTCGGTTCAGATCGCGACTTCCTGTTGATGCCGATGAGCTTGTTTACGGCAACTGAAATAGCGGTCCGATTGGGTTTTATCCTACCGACGAAAAAAATAGTGGATGCGATTTTCGAACAATCCGATTTCCACCTTGCGCCTGACCCGATGCCTCCGGGGTCCCGGATGAGATCCGTGGCTTACTTCTCGGAACATAATCGAGTGATCGGAAAACAACGCGTTGCCCTGGGCTGCCCGTTGGGCGCGTTGATCTCGGGCCACAAAAAAGATGTCGTGCTGACCAATCGGCTGGGTGAAACCATTGGGAGAATCGCCATCTACGGCTGGCATCGTCTCTCGGGGATTCCGATTCAGCCCCTCACCATCGTCCACGGCGCAAATTATGCCGATTACAGCCATGGCATTCGTCTGATCAGCAACGTGGTCTTGATCGATGGTGAACCCCGGTCTATCTATGACGTTTTAGAAGATCCAAAGCTTGCGACGATATTGAGCGACGAAGGACCGATCCGAAAAGTGTTACAGTTGATGGGCATTCATCATCCCTATCCGACCCAACCCGTTTCAACATCCTTTTGAAGCCCAAATCCCGATATAGGAGATTGTCATTGCGAACGGAGCCCTGCACCGCATGGTGTTCGGGGCGGAGCGAAGCAATCCCCCTCCTTATTCAATGAGATTGCCACGCCCCTTTTCCCGCTTTTGGCGGGACTCGCAAAGACAGGCTGGGAAAAGGGTTTTATTCTCTAGATCGGGATTTGGGTGAAACTTACTGGTTCCTCTAATCTTCCTTGATTGTTTTGCAGCAGCGGAAGCCAAGATGATAGTTCTCATGGCTGTGCGGATCCATGACCCTGCTGCCGTGCCAAAAGGGCGCTCGCCAACGGCACCAGTCGGGATGGGCATAGATCGTATCGAAAACGAACCAGCTGCCTTTCATCTCCGTATATCCCAACTCCGGGCTGCCCCGACTCGCCATCTGGCTCTCATTAAGAGGAAGGTTCATGTGTTCCGCTGCGTTTCCATGCTGGTCGAAGACTCCCAAGGCACTGTGGCAGTCTGGAAAACTCCCGGAAGGAAACGTATTCGATCCGCAACCCGTCCAGCTTCCTCCGTTACAGCCGGGGGTTTTGAAACTCGAAGAAGCACATATCCCTTTCTCATAATGATCCCCGTAAGCCCAAACCTTGTGGGCGCCGTATTTTTCGTTGTGCGCCTCCCGCATTCTTGCGATCGCTACATTGGGGGAAACACCTTTGGCAAACTCGAAATGGTAATCAGGCGGTTCGAGTGCACCCGCGCAAGCCCCTTCCCATTCATGGGCATCGCAGAGTCGCTTGCCCATGGCCCGACAGATGAGCGCCGCTTCGCGGGCGCGCACCCAAACGACCGGGTAGACGCAGGGGATATCGGGAAACTCGAATTGATCGATACAGGCCTTGGCATCTCTTGCTTTTTCAGTGGCTGGATTATAGAGCGGCGCCATGTACTTCCCCTTGCAAATCTTCTCAAATTCGCTATTCTCATATCGGACGCCCTGTTGGTCCAACTTTTCTTGGCACCCTTGCTGGGTCATCGGATGTCGGGTGATGGCCGGGTTTCCCTGACCGATGTACCCGGATTCGCGAAAGATGGTGCGAATTGAATCCATCTGCCCTTGGGACAGGCCATGGATGCGTTGAAGCTCTTCGAATAAGACTTCATTATTCTCTTTGAGGGACTGGGCGGCAGGGGAGGATAAAAGAAAAACGAGGGGACATAAAAGTGCGAGAATAGTTGCTGCTCCAATTCGATACCTTCTCATGGTCTCTCCTTTCGTGTCAGATAGAAAAAATCTCTGTCGTCTGAATAGCCGAGAAAGCGTGGAATATATTTCCCTTTCACAGACATATCGACTTCGCTCATTCCCCGGATCAGATGCTGGACATAGAGGTTGGAACCCTGTTTTTTATAGATAGCCAGGTAGGTGTGCTCCAGGGCGTTCATGTCCAGAAGCATGGCGTAACGGCATCGGTAAGCCTGAAAGACACGCGACATGGCTGACGGCGTTGCACTCCAGAAGAAAGCGTAGAGAAGAAATCGCCTCCCCTTGAACTCTTGGAAGGCGAGACCCGACCGCATTGTGCGCAGCTTCTTGTTTGCGGAGCCAGACCAATTTCCGTCTCCCCATCGGGCCACGAGCGGACCCGGAATGGACATCTGGATAGCCTGATCGAATTCGACGACGATCGGTACGCCATTCTGGCGGGCATACCGAATTCTTGGAAGGAGATAATCGTCTCGTTGGGTCCAGGTCTTCATATCCACCCATCCATCCTCCAGCACATAGACCGTGGCGAGTCCGGGCTGAAGCCTACTGAATATAACGCCGTTTTCCAGGAAGCCGTAATGACTGCCGTGATTCTTGAGGGCCAACTGTCCATAGCTGAACGCTCCGTGAAAGCGCTTGAATCCTCCGGTGAAGGTAGCTACGGTTCTGCTTTCATCCATCGGATTGACGAGACCAGTCGAGATTAAGGGAGCAATGCTGCCAACGCCATCGGGCCCAGGAAGAGATTTATCCATCATTTGCTCGAGGATATGATCAGACCATCCGACTCTTGGATGTTCTGTCCCGAGGGCATACTTCAGGCTGAACTTAT
This sequence comes from Syntrophaceae bacterium UBA1163, assembly GCA_002311635.1. GTDB lineage: Bacteria > Desulfobacterota > BSN033 > BSN033 > UBA1163 > UBA1163. The sequence goes on along the minus strand of DBZJ01000184.1, from coordinate 4,204 downwards.
CGAGGTCGAAAGCCACAAGATACGCAAGCCCTTCTGATTCAACGCTGTCCAGACCGCTTACCACCTTTGTGAAGCTTCGTAAAATCTCCGGGGCAATCCCCTCGGGCATGATCACACTGACGTAGATGCCCGGATTTTCCTTGACCGCATACCAGGATCCAAGGACCATACTGTTTGAACCTGATTCTTGAACTTCGATGCCGAGGTCATTGGGTCTGACGCTTCGATTGGTTTTCTTTGCGTCTAACAAGGCCGGCGCAGGCGCATTTTCCATTTCCCTCTGAGGCAGACCATTCACGGGCTTTGACTCAACTTTTTCTTCAGCCTTTTGTTCGTAGAGATACTTAAAAAATGTGTCGCGCACAAACCCCACAATTTTCTCCCCGCCGGGGACCTCGTCCCGCAGGACATCGGTCACTCTCTCTATTTTTGTTTGGTGCCCTTTCACCCGGTTGCGCAGGTACAGCCTTCCCCCGCAAACAGGGACATAAGCGGCGCCCGTCCTCTTGGCGCCTGTCAGACTAGGGGGGGACTTTCCTCCCCAAAGGTTGCAGGGATATCTACCTTCTTTCTCAACGATGAGAAGACCATCGGGATCGTTGTTGTCCAGCAACAATCTTTGAGTCCGGGGATGAGCATTCTCTAAGTGATAATCTTCCTCCGGTACACCGGGCCAGTTAAGTCGGAGCACGTACCACGCATTGATATTGGGGTTCAGATTAATGAGGGTGGCGAGCCCTTCCTCGCCCCTTACACCTTTGATTTTGATCGAACTTGTCTCGCGAAAGGGCTGCAAGTCGATAATCGTTTTAGAAACGTGAGGTACATCGTGCTGGCTTCCGGGACCAGGTTCTTTTCCTTTGTCCTCTGCTCCGGAAGAAGGTGTCCACCGGCTGAAGGCGAGTACCATCGCAACGGATAGGAGGCCAAGATGAAATAACCGCATCCAGTTCTTTTTGTTGTGATTACTCATTTTGCTCTCTTGAAATATCTATTCCAATATTTTGCAAAAACCTCTCGTTGAACGCTCCGTTAAAGTTATACATGGCGACACAAGTCCTGTTTAGTTTGTCATTCCGGGCTTGACTAAGCCTGCCCCGTGCTGGACACGGGGGAATCCAGTGTTTAGAAACTGGTTTCCTGCTTTCGCAGGGACGACGCCTGGATTCCGTCTGGAGTTTACCCCGTGCTTGACACGGGGCAGGAATGACTTCCTTTGCTCCGATTAATGTCGCCGTGTATAACAGCCCAGATGTCTTTTACTTTGCGAGCAGCAAGACGACGGCCGAAAGCAAGAGGACGATGCGACTGACCCGATCCCGGATGGTGAATACCAACGGGTCATCGTGCATTGTGCCGCGGTGGGCCATCAGCCATACATAGCTGATCCAGTACAGAAGTAAAGGGCATAAAAGCCAAACAAGGTAATGCCGGGTGTAGTGGATTTCTGCGACACCGCTGGAAATATAGATGGCAAGCACGAGGACAGCCACGTACCCGCTGCCGCTTCCTAATGATGCAAGAAGTTCCTTGTCCATAATCTGGTAGCCTCGGACTTGCACGACTCCGCTTTCAGCCTCCATGGTTACCAGTTCAGCATAGCGTTTTACAAGAGCGAGGCTCAAAAAAATGAAAGTTGAGAAGGCTAAGAGCCAGGAGGACGGCCAGATGGAGATAGCGGCCGATCCGGCCATCACCCGCAGAGTGTATAGACCGGCAAGGACAATCACATCTAAAAGGACGATCCGCTTCAGGTAAAAAGAATAGGATAGGTTTAAAATATAGTAGATGACCAGCGTTCCAAGGAAAGGGAAGGGCAACAGCAGGCTCACAACAAGGCTGAGGCCGAGCAGGAAAGGGGACAATCCCAAGCCCCAGAAAAGCGAAAGTTCGCCCGCCGCAAAGGGTCGCTGCCGCTTCCGGGGATGATGCCGATCGGACGGGAGATCCATAAGGTCATTGACAAGATAAACACTGGACGCACACAACCCGAAGGCCAAAAAAGCCAGAAAGGTCTTTCCGAGCAAGTCAAATTCAAAGAAACGGTGGGTCATCATCAAAGGGACGAAGACCAAGAGATTTTTTGGCCACTGATGGAGACGTAAAGCTTGCAGAAAGAGCCTTGTTCCTCCTTTCGGGCTGCGGAAGACCTGTTCGATCTCTGTGACGCCGGCAGCTCTGCGGGATAAACTCGTTGTGGGATTGACGAGGATGGCCTTTCGCGCTGATGACCAGACGGCGAGATCCCTCCGGCTATTTCCGGCATAATCGAAATATTTCTCGGCAAATTCGGCGACCAGGCGGTTCCGTTTGTTTTGACCTGAAAGATTGATGGTTCCGTCGCTGGCGAGTACCCTGTCAAAGATTTGCAGATAATCGGCTGCCTGTTTGGCAATTCGTTCGTCAGTCCCCGTTGCCAAAACCAGTTGACGTCCCTGGGCACGTTGGATCTTCAGATGATCAAGAAGTTCGCGGTGGTAGGGTAAGAGACTTACATCAAGGATCACTCGCTGGCTGATTTGCTGTTTTAAAAAAGCCTTTCCTCTGAGAAGCCAGAAAGGGAGAAGAAAAACATAGAGAGGGTTTTGCCTCATCAGCGCAAAAAAAGATTCTGCCAGCAAGTCTGTTTTGACCAAAGTCCCATCGAGGTCGACAACGAGGGGAGGGGAGGTCGCCTGCTGGTTCGCCAATCCGCTTGTCTCGAGAGAATGGGCTTGCATAGACACAACCCTTATCCTTTCACCTCCGGGGGATAGCTCGCAAAGAATTTACCCCATTCGCTATTGGTTTCTAAAACGTCCATGAGACGTTTGCCCACGAAAGGCCACCATAGCCAATCATGATAGATGTAAGAGCCAAGGATGAAGAGATAGACGAGGGGGGTACGGAAAAAGAGCTTTTGAAATCTCCTTAACGGGCCGAACCAAAGGAGATCTCCGACGCGGCTTGCCAGGTTGTCTCCCACCGAGAAGTGAAAGTTCATGTCTGATATGTCTTCTCCCAGCACCTCGATTTCTTCAATCTTCCCAACACCGAGCCCATCTTCGTGGGCAAGCCTGATATAGTCGATCCTCATAGGGTCGAAACCCATGATCTTGGCGGCTACGGTATCGATCGCCACCGAATCGGAACTTGCAAGGATTAAACCCTTCTCCACAGGGATCATGGTGCGAGGTCCGGGCCCGTTACCGCAGAAGGTCGCATCCATGACGGCGAACATCCCGGGATGGATCTCCTTCTGAATCGCCAACAGATCGACCAGCGTCTCGTGGATGACGCTGTGCGTGTAATGGCGACGGGTGGTGAGGAGCCCACCAAAGGCATTCTTCATGGCCCCGGTGATCGTCGTATAGATGTGGCATTTGGCGGTGGGGAGGTGGACGATGTTTTTCCCGCGAAAAAAGCTTGGCACTTTTATACCTTTCGGGAAAATCTGGTCCAGCACTCTCATTCTTGCTTTAGGACGGTAGATCTCCCAGGCGATCTGATCGGCTAAAAAGTTGTATTTTTCCGGGATACCATGTTGTCGGTAAATCGGTTCCAACTTGTTTAAACGTCCGCCCTTGAAGGGATCGGTGACCACCGTATTATTGTGGACGGCCACGAGGTCGGAAAATCCAACTGCTTTGAGACCCCGAATGACGCCTTCCAGCTGCCAGGGAGTCGTGTTGGCGGACAGAAAGGGGAAGTGCCATGAAATATTGTCCTTCAGAATAGTGGTTGCCTGGCTCTTCAACGCCTCTCTTACCCTGGCCATCTCCATCAGCTTACGGATATCTTCGTAAACCCTTTGAGGCGTTGTTCTCAGAATCGCAACAGTGGCATTCTTCAATTTGATGTCCTGTCCTTGGGTACACGTGTTTGCCGTATTACCGTTTTATCGTTTCCTGAATGCAAACAGAGGCTAAATGCCTCAGAGAAAATTGGGAGAATAAATAGTATTAATACAAACGCATTAAAT
>DBZJ01000184.1:0-124 GCA_002311635.1 Syntrophaceae bacterium UBA1163 | reverse complement strand
TAATTTAACGCGTTTGTATTAGTATTTGTAGCATATAAGAATTTAGCCTTTTGATGACAGAGTGTAAATAGGGTAAACCCTGTATTCTATTATGATAAATGCTTTATAAGCTATGCCAGAAAAC
>DBZJ01000183.1 GCA_002311635.1 Syntrophaceae bacterium UBA1163 | reverse complement strand
CACATTTTTAGAGGTTGCCTTTACATGTAACGTCAAGGATTACTTCTGAATTGCATTCCCTGCAAACAGCACTTAAAAGTTTTAGTTCTTCAAAGTCAAATATATATTCTTTGTATGTCGGGGCCACCTAAGAACCTCCTTTCATTAATTTCCAATACAATTTGGAAATCAAATGAACGTTCCATGCTTAATTCGTCGCTTTAAATTCTTTTGCTGTGTATTTGTTCTTTTAAGCCATTGTGATGCTATAATTATTTCTTTTGGTTTTAAATGTGCATTAAACACTTTATCAGACTTCGCTAACTGTTCAAACCAAAAGGGATCATTATCACAATAGACATGAGATAAAAAATCAGCAGGTTGGAGTGGAATGTATTGAGCCTTTTTGCCTCTTGTGACACCCGCTATAAAACTATCCGGTGCTTCTCTCATAAAAGCCAAAAGGGTTCTTTCGATATATTCCGTATTGGGTTGCCCATCTTCTATAACGAAAGACACGGGTTTCCATTTATTTTCTTGTGCCCATTTACATATTTCTTGCGCGCATAGAAACGTGCAAGTTGCATAAGCATTTCCTATTTGTCCCTTAAATTGTTCAGTTGTATTTGATTTGAAATCTATTGGGTTCACCGAAACAACAATACCACGAAAATCACGTTTGTCTATCGCATTCATTAAATAAGGTCTTAATGGATCACATTCTCTTTTTCTCGCATGAAAACATGATATTCGAGCATCATTCAGACGAACTTGCCACTCTCCCACAAAGCTTAACCATTCATCTCTTTCTCCAACATAACCACCAACGCAAAGAACGTTTGCGCCTTGATGAGTACCACTTTCGTCTAAGTATGCTTCAATTGCCGCCACACGTAACCTCCCACTTTGAGAAAGAAATTCAATTAGTGGTTCACCTTTTAACATTATATCCCCTCCCTCTTGGGTATGTCAAATATAATAACCCCCTCATATTGATCAACGGTAACTAACAGATACAGACTATTTTTGATCACTCCCTCTCGGTTTACGGGTATCTAAGAATTTCCTCTCACATTGCAAAACGCCCTTTGCTGTCCAATACGTGCATACAAATCTTCTATCGTCGGGAAATGAAGTTTCGATCCAAGCTGCGGTATTGAATCGCCTCGTAGGTGATTCTCGTGGTATACTGCCTTGCAGGGGAGGTGATGTCTGTGAGACTCTTTCTCATGCAGCACGGAGAAGCCAAGGCCGAAGCGGAAGACCCTGAGCGCTCGCTGACAGTGAGAGGAGAAGAAGAGACAAAGAAGATCTCGGGCGCCGCAAAAAGGCTCGGCACCCGTCCTTCAAGGATCTGTCACAGCGGGAAGAAGAGGGCTGAGCAGACCACTTGGATAAAACAATTTAAGATATTTCTTTAAATTGGGCACGTCTTTGCAAACAGCCAATCGATTGACCGAAGAAGTCGTCACTCCGAGAAAACGCGCAACCTCGGCACCAGGATAACCCATCCTCCCGATCGCTAACTGACAAAAGATGTTCCTTGCTCTGACCACCTCTCTCTTTCGCGTCCCTGAACGTAACTCCGAGTCTTCTACATGAACCTGTTATGGGTTGGCTCCTTCCGGCTTGATTTCCTGACAGATACATTTGAAAATATATACAGGAGATGTTCTTATGGAAATAAAGGTCGGAGATACTTATATCCGCAATTCAGACGGACAGATTTGCAGGGTAAAGTGGGCTGATCATACAGCGGTTGTTCTTGAATCAGAAAATGGAAGCCACGTACGCCTGACCAATATTTTTGGTCTGGAAAAAGCCTATAGCAAAAGAGACTTCGGTGCTTCCTTTTTGGAGGAAAGGAGCGCCACTACATCCTGAATCTGTCCTTTTCTATAACCCATTCAGCGTCTATCACCACTCTTGTGTTGAAGATGTAGACTTGATTTCCATCCACCCTTGAATTATCAATTCTATATCCAAGCTCTTTGAGCACTTTCCTGACGTCGGTCTTCTTTTCAGGGTCTTTCTTTCCATCGTTTTTGCAGAAAGTGACATAGGCTTGATATGCGGTCCCAAATTTCACCTTGTCGTTAGGGTCTTTTGTCTTCATAAGGCATTCATTAGCCAAGGCACGCACACTGTCCATTTCCTTCCTATAGTCCTGCTTCGGAAGTTTCATCGACTGAGACTCCATTAGCCTGAACTTTCTCTCCCTCAATCTTCTGTATCCTTCGAGAGCCCAGTTGAAGATACCAGAGCGCTCACCAATTAGTTTCGATTCCGGGTCCCGGTCCATTTTCTCCTCCGAGAAAGTCCTGGGAAACTCTATCAGCCAGATCCTTCGCCACATTCCATGAGCCGAAGAAATGATTGGCCTTTTTGTAAACGGGCATTCAGCCAAAACCATGGTCGAAAAATCCCCTATCTCCTCTAAACATCTAAGTAATCCCCTTTCTAACCTATTGATATAATAGCTGATTATGTTTATTTGTAACTCCAATCATGAATGTTGGTTGATATATTTTCAGTCCATGATTATCTTAATCTTGAAGTGATTTGAGAGGAGTAAAGTCATGGCACAGAGAAGAGCAGAGAAACCAAAGAAAATAAAGGTCAGCCCGAAACAACAGGAACTTTATAGTAGGCTAAAATCGTCGAAGAGATGATGACGTAAGGAGGATACCATGAACTGCAATCGATGCGGTGGTCTTATGGCTTATGAGAAGTTTTACAGTCCGGTTGAGGATTTTTTTGGATGGAGATGCATTTCCTGCGGAGAGATCGTTGATCAGGTTATTTTAGAGAATCGAACCAGGCAAAGGGGTTGATGCCGAGAATGGGAATGAAGCATTATCCAAGGTAGCGGATTTGTGCGCCAAATGTTTCAGTCAGCTCCTTCAGATGTTCAATGACCATGTTTCCATTCATAAAAGCTTACTCTACTTCTCAATCTATTTGTTGACCAATTTTTTCATTTCCCTTCCAACTTTGAAGTAAGGGAGTTTCTTAGGCGGGACATGGACAATCTCACCAGTTTTGGGGTTTCGACCCTTATAAGCACCGTAATGCCTGACCACAAAGGTTCCAAATCCTCTGATCTCAATTCTGTCGCCTTTCTCCAAACTCTCTCGCATTGCATCAAAAAAAGTATCTACAATGACCTTGGCTGCTTTCAGTTCAATATTGGTCTTCTCTGAGACCTGTTTAATAAGATTGGCCTTATTCATTCGATCCTCCCTTGTGCTATCCCAGGCGTGCTTTTCTTAAAGAGCAAACCCTATGACCATGCTTACTCCTCATCTTGAAAGAATCTGACATTAAAGATGTAGAGCCGGTTCCCATCCCTGCTGGAGTTCCCAATTTTAAAACCAAGGTCTTTCGATACCTTTTTGAAACTCTTTTTATCTTTGATATCTTTCCTTCCCTCTGTCTCGAAAAAAATGGGCGCTGCTCATAAGTATCACTGAATTTTACCTGATTTGATTTTCCTCCCGTTTCCTCTAAGGACAGAAGGCGGAATTGCAGCAGAGTTGATGACTGCGAGCCACAGATAGGTGTTGTTCAGCCCTTTCATGAACAGCATTTTGTCCGCTCGGGATATCCCTATTCCATTAATTGATAATAGGATTTTCGTTGCAATCGAGAACGGGACAGTAAACGTCATTATTGAGATTGCCAAATTCAGGCTTATGACAAAACCCACGTTGAAAGCAGTCGCCCTCACTGCTGATGCTATTCCTCTCCTTTCCGCGGGTACAGAGCTCATGATCGAGCTCATGTTTGGCGAGACGAATCCCCCACAACCAATCCCTAATGCGACCAAGTAAACGATTATATGTAAAAATGAAGTTGCTTGGGTAAGAGTCGATAAGGCATAAAGAGATAGGCTCATGAGAGCTAGTCCTAACGTTGTGAAAGGGAGATGTCCGTATTTGTCCGAAAGTCTTCCACTGATAAGCCCACAAATCAAAAAAGCACCATCGAACGGAATCATTCTTATTCCTGCATCAAGCGGACTCAAATCAAGGATGAGTTGGAAGTAAAGGCTGATCAATAGCAACATGGCGCCCCAAGCGACTGCATTCAGCATTAGCGCGATGATACCACCGGTGAACTCTCTTATCCTGAACAACCCAAAATCGAGTAATGGATACAATTGCCTTCTCTCATGTAATATAAACACTACAGCAGTTATTACACTGATGATGAAGAAACAATAAACAGTGAATTGTTCCGATAATCCGTAAGCTTGATAGGTTAAAGCAAGCAGGAAGGTGAGTAATGAAATTGAAAATGCTATAAAACCAAAGAAATCTATCTTTGCACCTGTTTCTAATTTTGCCATTTCCTTTAGTCTTCGATGAGCCCATATCGTTCCGAAAATCCCTATTGGGACATTCAGGTAGAACAGTGCCCGCCAGTCCAGAAAGGATAGAATCAAGCCGCTGACAGTCAGCCCGGCCATTGCACCGAATCTAAACGCAGTCTGATTCACCCCAAGGGCAAAACCGAGTTCTCTCTTTGGAGTTGCATCTACAACGATCGCAAGGCTATTCGTAAAGAGCATGCCTGCTCCTATTCCTTGAATGGCCCGAAAGAGAATGAATTGAAGAGGAGTTCGGGAAAGGCTAGTTAATGCGGAGCCAAGAGTGAAAATTGTAAAACCTAAAGTGTAAATCTTAACTCTTCCTATTATGTCAGTTATTCTTCCTATTAGCAGTAGAGCTATTGTCGTTCCGAGCACATACGATTGGGTGAACCAAATTGCTTGTTCTACATCAGCTCCCAATGCTGAAGCTACTTGGGGAAGACCAATGATGACAATCCTGGAGTCAATTCCTGCCATCAAGATTCCGACTGTTGTCACTGTAAGAACAACCCATTGGTATTTCATTCTTAAGACCTCAAAGATGTTTATTCATTTAAAACAAAAAACTATAAAACAAAATCTACTCTTCGGCAAAGTGACCTTCTCCTTGTCTTTATCAGAAAAAGCCCTGGCCAGGACCTTTGATGCTGAATCATTATATTCAAAGTTGCCCGTTTTGTGCCCGTGTAACGAACCCGGCACAAGGGACTCGGGTATACTAACTGAATAGCTCGCTGGTCAATGAAATTTGGCGAATGACCGAAAAATAATTGTGGCCCGAACTGGCTAATCCACATACTAAAAAAGACAGATCAAAAATAAACAAAACATAATTACTAATTTTCCGAGGAAATCGTTAGCTAAATATTCGGGCTCTGATGCAAGTTTTCATTTGGTAATCGTTACCTGTCATATTGACCTGAAACCAAATACCTTGACATCTTGCTTCTCGATCCTCATATTTGAAAGAGGAGAGGTAGGTCTGTGTTATGACCATGTTGGGGCTTGATCAGAGGGTGATAAGCAGGACAAGGGTTTGGTTTCGTCCGAATGCGCATTATAATTTAATTAGAAGGGAAGTGGTCCAATGTTTCCGGAAAAGGAGGTGTTTCTGATGCGGAAAATATTTAAATGTAGAGATATCGGAAACAATTGCGAATATCAAGTTTCTGGCAATTCAGAAGAGGAAGTTCTTCAAAGGGTTAGCGAACATGCCAAAAGAGCACACAATATGAAAACGATATCAAAAGAACTTGCGGATAAGGTGCGTACAGCGATTTACACCTTGTTTTGAACTACCTGTTATTACTTTAGAGGTGGTTTATTTCTCATGTATCATTCACATTTAGGAAAGGCAGAGGCAGAAAAGAGCATTCTACTACACGGACTTCCTGTCTTTTCGCCCGCCAAATAAAAAGGTTTCTATTTCTTAAAACAAGGCTCATGATAGGTACCACAGCCATCAAACGGATCGGTCTTAATCCCGAAGGGGCGGAGTTTCTGCTCCAATCGCCGTCTCCCGATTGGGGCAGAAGAAAAATCTCCCTCTGCGACCTCCGGGCCTCTGTGGTGAAATCTGGTGTTGAAAGGGGGGCGCCATCTTATGTTTGGAAAAGAAGGAGTCCGGAAGATGGGCAGTGGACTGGCTTCTAAAACCGGAAATGGTTTAAAAGCTCAGGATGGTCAGTCTCGTCGAACCATTTGCCAAAGAGGGATAATTCTTTAGAGGCTTACATCGGCAGATATCGTCAGGTTGGCTTCCGATTTGGGCCGCAGCTGGGTTGAATATGCGGATATCATTGACTGATAAGCACGATCGTCATTCCATTCACTATTTTCCCGCCATCTCCTCATCTCCCCTCAAGTGGATCTCGGCAGCCTTAGCAGCTCTATCTCCCCATCTTCGCCTTACCTCCTCAACTCCGGTGCGATTGTGCCGATATCCCCGATGGCCGGGACCCTCACAGCGAGATATGTCATCAAGCCATTGATGGACCTCAGTGAACGGTTCCCCTAACTCTCGGATGCAATCTTCTTCGTGTTCCCTTAGCCTGGTCATGTTGCCATTATATCTTAAAAAAGGACCGAAAGAAAGTTAACCTTGTTGCCTCACAAGAAAACGTTATTAGAGGGATCGTAGAAGAGGATGGATGGGGGGAGATATGGCTTGCAATCTATGCCAGCATAGGACGGAATTTGGGGATGGTTTTTGTATTTATAGAAAATAACTGATGGTTACAGACTATCTTTGTGCGGCTCCTTTCATCGTCAGGAGATGAGGTTTCGATCCAGGCTTCTGTATTGGATCGCCTCGGAGAGGTGGGCGGGTTGAATATTCTCTTGGCCTTCAAGGTCGGCGATGGTCCGGGCTACCTTGAGCACCCTCGCGTAGGCCCTGGCGCTGAGGCCGAATTTATCGATGGCCAGTTCCAATAGTTTCTGGCTCGTCTCATCGATCTGGCAGAACTTTTTGATATGGCGGTTGGTCATCTGGGCATTACAGTAAATCTTCAGTCCTTTAAAACGATTGAGTTGGGTCTTTCTGGCCGAATCGATTCGTTTCTTGATTTCCCTGGAGGACTCCCCGGGTTCGCGGCTTGCCAGGTCCCGGTACTTGACCGCGGGAACCTCGATGTGGATGTCGATTCGATCCATGAGAGGCCCCGAGATCTTGGAGCGATAGCGCTGAATCTGTGGGATCGTACAGGTGCATTCATTGTTGGGATCGCTGTAATAACCGCAGGGGCAGGGGTTCATGGCTGCGACCAGCATGAAGCGAGCAGGGTAGGTGAGGGAGGTCGCTGCACGGGCGATGGTCACCCTTTCCTCTTCCAAGGGTTGACGCAGGACTTCCAGGACATTCTTCTTGAATTCGGGCAATTCGTCCAGGAAAAGAACGCCGTTGTGGGAGAGGCTGACTTCCCCGGGTTTCGGGATCTGTCCTCCTCCAATGAGGCCCGCATCGGAAATCGTGTGGTGGGGGCTTCGAAACGGTCGGGTCACAATGAGGGCGCTATCGGGCGGGATCAATCCCATCACACTATGGATTTTTGTCGTTTCAAGACTTTCCTCAAAATTCATATCCGGAAGGATCGTGGGAACCATCCTTACTAAAGAATTTGCCTATTTTACCCTCTTCCATAAGCTGTTTTAGGAGGGCCATGTTTGAAGAGGCTTCCAATTTGGGAATGGCAATCTCAGTATCTTTTGTTTCATCATAACCCAAAACCAGCTTGACCTTGCCGTTGATGCTTCCCTCTGCAAGCCTCTTCATGTCATCCGGTGAAAGCTTATAAAGATCGGCTGCCAGTTTCTTCAGGACACCTTTTTTGTCCTTCAAGAATTCACGATAGAGGACATCATTCTTTTTAGCCTCTTCAGCCTGCGTCAGCTTTTGGCGAGCCTCCTTGATCTTGCCTTCCACGATCAGGGTTTCTTCCTTGTTCCGGTTCAACCTTCTTGACATTTCATTCTTGTCAAAACGGTCGTCTTCAATCAGGTCGAAAATCCTCTCCCGTGCCGTGTTAAGTTTCTTTAGGTCAGCTTGGAGAGACTCAACTGTCTTGCCCATTTGCTTGATCGCTTTGTCATAATGGGATGAGTCAAGGAGTTCACCCATTTTGGAAGGTATCCAGGTTCCGCCCTTGAATGAACCAGAATGGAAGAGATAAGGTTTCATGATCGCATTCCATACCTCTGTTTCAAGCCGTTCCGCACGGATGTAAGGGAGGTCGCATTTGTGATTCTTTGCAAGCTTCATGGCCTTCCCGTTTCCCATTGCCCAATAGCAAGAATAATAACGGGGAAATGACCCGTCTTTTCTATTTGCTCCGTGGTGTGGCTTGACAGTTCCACCACACTCTCCGCAGACAAGGAGATCACGCAACCAGTAAAGCTTCTGGTCGTAGCTGGATCGTTTGGACTTCGTCTTGTTGAAATCGGTCTTGACCTGTATGGCCTCCCATTCTTTTTTTGAGATCAAGGGAGGGATTTCAAAAACAATGTGCTCACTCTCCGGCTTAAGTTTTTTGTCCTTCTTCCCATCCATCCTTTTCCCATCCTCATAGACGTACTTGTTGAGGACGTAGTGGCCGTAGTAGGCACTGTTCTTCAAAATGTCGCTTATCACGACTGAGCTAAAGGGCTTCTTCTTTGCCTTCAACCCCCTGTCGCCCAGCTTGATAGCAATATCCTTCATGGAGAGAGAAAGGCCAGCATACATCTTGACGATCTCCCTGTAAATGGTGGCCTCTTTTTCGTTGACTTCTAACCGCTTGGCCTCACCATTCCAGACATACCCAAATGGAGGCTTGCCAACGAACGTCCTACCGTCACGCCATCGGGCCAGCTTATTATCGTGCATTTGCTCTTTGATTGTCTCTCTCTCCCATTCAGCAAAGAGGCTCATGAGCTTCATGGCGAACTCGCCCATCTTTGTGGAGGGGTCAATTCCTTCTTTAAGCGAAAACAAGCTGACACCCTTGTCTTTCAGCTCCTTCTGGTATTTGAGGAAGTCGGCAGTGTTACGGGCGAATCTGCTTAACCTGGAAAAGACGATTCCCTGAAACATCCCCTTCTTAGCATCCTCAATCATTGCCATGAAGCCAGGTCGTGTGTCGGCCTTGGCTCCACTCAATCCTCTGTCCTCATACTGTTTGACAAGCTTCCAACCTTTGGCCTTCACAAACCCAGCAATCTGATCGGTCTGGGTGGAAAGGCTTTCGCCCTCTTGAGCTTGGCCGGGTGTGGACACCCTGATGTAGCCAGCGACCTTTAAAAGTTTCTCAGCCATTTTTCTTGCCCTCTTTCTTCATTTTCTCCCAACCTTCTAACCCCCTATTCAGAATCGAAACAGACAAACTGGACAGTTCGTCGATGTGCATCTCAAGCAGATCGGAGACGACCCTGTCTATCGGCTCACCCACTTCCCTGGCGAGAGAGTCAAGCCTTTTCACCAGTTCGTCTGGAATCAGGAAATTAAGTTTCAATGCGAAAAGTGGCATTCTCTCTCATCTCCTTACCTGCCATCTTCACCAGGAGTGGACAAGTTTGTTAAGGTCTCCTGGGATAAAAAAGTTATGGGCCAGCGACCATGGACACTGAGGGGGGGTGGGGGGTCATACCACGAGTGTTTGGCCCCTTGGCCCATGGCCTCCCTTGAGCCTGACCCCCATCCTTTTGCTTCATCCCCTGCTTCATTTTAGCTATGCCAGGACGCTCAGGATCGCTCAGGTTCAATGATAGGTTAGTGGTTTATCAACTCCAAACCCTTCCATAAAGTATCTAACTTAGCCCCATTGTCAAACTGAACAGCCACAAATCGGTCTTGACTTCCCCAAACAGTCAATTTGGCATTTGGCATAGTCCATCCTAATTCACCGCTTTTGCATCTCTTATCATATTTGGTTAGATCGGCTCTCAGTTTCACTCTCATCGGTTTCCCTTCAATCTGCACTTTCATCCTCCTTTGTGCCCATGCTTGCGAAGATAATCGTTGATAGCCTCACGCATCAAATCCCCGGCATCCCTTCTTTGCTCCAGGGCTAACTTTCTCACCGTAAACCAAACGTCCTTTTCAAGCTGGAATCCAGGCCGAACAAGCTCCTTATCTGGCATCTCTTTTCTTCTCATCCCATCTCACCCCCTTTCAAACCTCACAAAGTTTTTTTATTACCCAAATCAGGATAAATTGAACACAGAAAACCTTTGTGATTCTAAGACCCGAAAAAGTGGTTTGGGTGATATTTTCCCCATTCTATGACCCAAATTTCAGGCTGTTCACGGCATCAACCTTGCGGTCATCCGTTGTGTGAAGGTAAACCTCAGTTGAAGAAATCTCAGCATGTCCCATTAATACCTGCACGGTCTTGAGGTCATTCCCTTGATCCAGTAGGGTCGTGGCAAAGGTATGTCTGAGGCAATGGGGATGAATGTTCTTTTTGATGAGGGCCTTCTCGGCACAACTCTTGATCAAGGTGTAAACTGATTTATAGGTAAGAGGAGAGGATTCATAGGGGCCATGCTTGCCCAGAGTGTAAAACAAGGGATGATCGGGCGCCCCATTCCCATTGACCTTAAGATAGTCTTGAATGGCCAACAGAGCTTCAGGCTTCAAGGGGACTCGCCTGAACCTTTTCCCTTTGCCAGTCACATCAATCATGGCTTGACTACGGTAGGTAGCCAAAGAACTAACCTTGAGGCTACAGATTTCAGCTTTCCTTAGCCCCGTAGTGAGAAGGGTAAGCAAAATGGCATAGTCGCGCTTGCCTTGAAGAGTCCTTCTGTCTGGAACTCTAAGCATGGCTTCTGCTTCTTCCTCTGTGAGAAACTCTGTCTCTTTCTTCTTCATATTGGTTGGCCTCCTTTATCCTACATAAACATTTAAGCACATATTTATACATTTGTCAAGCATTATTTTTAGAAATCTTTTGTGGTGAATAAGCTCCACCCCAGGGGCCAAAGTCCCGCCTTTATGCCCTTTTCCCCTTTTCGTGTAGGGTCAACCCAAATGGTATCAATATCATTACAGTTTGTTTTTTCAGGTTTGCCTTGATTCTCCCCACATCACCATTTTCCATGGTCTTTACACATAATTTTCTCATGAAACCCCGAATCATCTAAATCCACATTAAACCAGTACCCATCCCTCTGACATGGAACGCCACACCAACAGGGCTTTCCTTGTGTCCTGGGCTTTAAATCCTTCTTGATTGCTTAGCCTTTGCCTTTACAGCAAACCTGGCATCACTGAGGAGAGCACTGAGAGTGGTCTTCCTTGGTTTAGGTCGATGACTGGGGATTCGTCTCTCTCGCCTTTTCATTCCTCATCCTCCACATCCAGAGGGCGACAGAAAGCTTGAATTGATCCTTCCTCCTCCACGCTGTCTTTCGATGGGCATAAATCTTGAATTGATCCTTCCTGTGACATGACCTCTTTCAATTTTGCCTGGTAAGCTGTCCATAGCTTTGTGAAGTCGCCGTCCCCGATGTGTTTCAACTCGTGCATGATGCTCTCCCTCAGCGGTTCAATGGAATTCTTTAGGACGAACATCAGCCATTCTCTTCTTAAGATCCAAAAGGTATGCGCTATCGTTGTGGGATCGGGCTCGCCATATTCCCATTCGTTGGCAAACGTGATTAGATTTGGATGACCGCTCGCCTTATTCCCTGCCTGAATTTCGCCTCTCTTCTTTAGGTAGCTCCTCCTTGAGACGACGTAGCCGAATATCTTCTCAGGGACAGGCTCATCCCCATATGTCTGACGCCAAACCTGTCTGATCAATTCTCGTGGAATCTCTTCTCCTGAAACCCGAAGTGTGAAGGCCCCCTTGCCGAAAACTCTACTCGTTCTCATTTTGATATTCTCCTCTCTTGGGTTTATTTAGACCTGACCGTTCTCCTTCAAAAGCCTCTTATACTCCCGCTCGATCTCCTCCTGGGATGGCATTTTATAACCTCTCTCCTCCATGAAGGTTTTGAAGATTGGGCCATCAATGTCAAAGGCCCTGTCATCCATCGTCCCTGCTTCCACGTCAACACCGGCAGCCTTTAACAGATTGACCAACAACCTGTCGCTGTTCTTTTTACCTTTCATTTTTCATCTCCTTTCTGCCCCTTTTTGGGGATGTTTTCAGGTGGTCAGAATGCCGAAAAAGTCTCTTTAAAAAGTCTTTAATTAAAGACTATCAGATATGTCTTTAATTGTTCTTTAATTGAAAAGCTTAACATGTTAATATTATTCATAATTAAAGATTTGAGTCTTTAATTGAGTCTTTAAAAAAGTCAATTAAAGAAAGAGGGGGGGTCTATGACCCCCCTCTTTAATTGACCAGTCATTTTTCTTTAATTTTTTCCCCAAAAAACCTCCTGATCCATTCTCTGAAACAAAACCCTTCCATCTGTTCCTCTTTTAGAAGTCGAGCTTCACGTGGTCATAGAGCCTCAGACCTTTTGAAGTAAACTTTCCATCCCTGGTCAGGTAGTCCTTCTTTTGGGCCTGACGTTTGTGGTAAGTGACATTAGCAGGTGTGCAACCCAGATTCTCTGAAATGTCTTGTGGAGAGTACCCCTTCCCCAATGCAGTTATGATGAGCCGTCCTAATTCCTCTCCTGGGGGGGCCACAGTAATGAGGGTTTTCTTTTCATCAACCCTGACGAATCTAAACTCCTGGGACTTGACATCGTCGCCCAATATGCTTCTCCCCTTGACGATCTCTGTCACAAATCTGCATCCATCCTCTGGCTTGTATCCCGAAGGCCGTTCCAGATTGAGAATGAGATCCATGTTGTCCTCCCTGCCGCTTGTGCCTCTTTGCTTGCCACTCTTGCCAGCATGGTGAAGCAGGACTACTGCAAGGCCCAGGATGCGGAGGGAGATAAGCCATTGATTGATCGGATCCCAGTCCTGCTTTGAATTTTCATCAATGCCTGGTATCAGTGCCGCAATGTTATCAAGAATAACCAGCCCGATATCTGTCCTCTTGTCCAGTAGGGCGTAAATGTGGTCACGGTAGGTCTGCTTGGCAAGGTTGATCGGTGGTTTTCTGTTGTCAAGATAGAGGAGGTCGTTTGAGTAAAGCCCAAATGGTCTGGTAGGCTTTGAGAAATTACCATTGATGAGAGAAGAGATTCTGTTTCTCATCTCCTCAGCATTCATCTCCCCATCAACATAAAGCACACTCATTGGGTTCTTGCATTTCCAGGGGCCTACCATGCCCCCTGAGCACGCTGCCAGCCCAAGTGACAGGGCAAGGAATGTCTTTCCTATGCCCCTCTCGGCCACGATCATTGTGAGCGATTGTTGCAAGATAATGGGGTCAATAATTACAGGGCGGGTAGGGATCTTCATAGCCTGTAAATCGTCCAGATTGATAGGGGAGCCAAAATGGTCATCGGCCTGGGCATTGATTCTGGCGATTGTACTTCTGCATTTCTCAATCGCCTTTTCACCTTCCTCTGGCCTTTCTGATATGCTGGATTTTTGCAGTGAGTCCTGAAGATTTTTTTGGGCACTAAGACGGAAGTAGGTCTTTGCTTCATCTAAATTGAAACCCACCCTATCAAACTCTTCTTTCTGTTGTTCATACTCGCCTGATAGCCCACCCAGGAATTCTTCAATCAAGGCTGTGTCTTCTTCAGGTATTGTCTTACTTTCTTTTAAATAAATGTCTTCAATCGTTCTGCCTGGGGCCTCATGATATTTCTCATAGTGATCAAGGCACCACTGAGCGACACGGCGACCGAATGATACTTGAAAGAGGTCAAGGGAGCAGATCTGGATGATCTTTTCCAGGAACACCTTTGACACAACCATTCCCATTATGATTTGCCGTTCTGGTTTGCTGTCAAGTTCAGGTTTACGTCTTCTGACTTCGGGATTTCTTATGGAAGGATCATTGTGATCGGGCTTCGTTCTCATCTTTCCTAACTCCTTTCATAGTTACCACTACCTTGATTGCCTTAATGCCTTTCGGTGACTGCTCTGTTTCAAACTTTACTTCGTCATCAATGAAAAGGGCCTTAACCCCTCCATTGCCGACGATATCAGAGACATGGACGAAAATATCTCCGCCAAGCTCCTGTGAAAAAATAAAACCAAATCCCTTTCGTGGACTGAACCATCTGACTATGCCTTTCATATCTTTCAAGCTCCTTTCTCGTTGTCATCCATTCCTTCTTTTCATCAGGTTGAGATAATAGATGATTGCCTTCTGAAGAAGTTGAGATCCTGATGTTCCTTCTCTCGCTGCCTCCATGCGAAGCTCTTTGTGAAGAGATATCGGAATGCCTACCCCGATAAATTTCATTGCTTCTACTTCTACCTGTTCGATTTGGGATTTTTTCATAGCTCATTTCTCCTTTCTCACTCTATTACATTTTGCAAATTGCTTGACGATTTGGTCAAGTGTTTTCTTCATTCTTTATTATTTTATTATGCAAATTTAAAGGAGTTCACTTATTTGGAGATTAGGGCTTTTTCTCCTTCACCTTGAAGTATGCTGAGACGATTTCAGCATCAACCTCCGCTCTCAGCTCGTCGGGCATGGAGACGAGCGGGTGAAATTGATTCTTTCCATCTTGCTTGAAGACTACAGACGGTGAGATGCTGTAGACCCGTTCGTCCCTCTGAAAAATCTTGAAGTCTCTGATGAGGAGCATGTCAAATTTGACATCGGCGAAGGCTCTTAGACCAGACATATAGGCGTGAGATTGCTTATTCGGGTCAATCAATCGGATAGCCATTACTGAAATTTTCATACTGCCTCATGAAGTGAAAGTCATCCCAGGACACTGGGGAAAGGAGAAATGGAGGACGACCCAGTGTCCCAGGGTGACGGATGGAGGTGATCTCCAAATTATAATTTCATTGTCATTCCTACTTCCTCTTTGATATATTGATTTTACCTACATCAACGAAAGGAGAAAAATTATGCACTCTATTCTGTTGGTCGTCGAAAGGCCCGCTTCAGCTTCAAAAGATCCAAGCAAAAGAACACCCGCTGAACTCGCTGAAGTAGAACATTACGGAAATACCGTAATAAAACTACGGGAACTAAAAAACAAAAATAAAGACATTCAAGCATTAACAGAAAATGTTCTGCTGATTCCGATAGATGATACCTTAGAACCACTCGCAGAGGCGATCCATAACCTAACCGGGGTCTCCTATAGATATACAATCTTCGACGAAGTGCCAAAATGGAACGTAGTGGCCAAGAAGGATTAGTTTCTCTATCCATTATTTACTCCTTTTGTGGCTTGCCTTGTTGTGGAATGCCCCCTGGTATAACAGGGATCGGTGGAATCGCACCAACCGCAACTTTGGCCCCTTTTGTTCCTACTTTCCGAGCTTCATTTAATGCTATCGCTAAGGCTGATTTAATTGTAGGATGTTCAACCATCATTGAAGCGAATGTTGCGACTGCCATTGTACCTGGATGACCCCCTGATACATAGCCTCCTATTCCCATTCCTATTTTTAGCAGATTGCCTAAACCAATGAGATCCTTTTTCCCTTGGGCTTTGACCCGATCATTGATGGCCTTCTGTAAGTCAATCATTGTTTTTTCATTCTGACCCAACTTCTTTAATTCTGGATGTAGTTTAATCTCCTCATCCAGAATCCCATGTCTCAAGGCTTTCTCACCTTCGTTCAATAGTGCAGACGATTCCTTGTCATACGCATGGTTAAGCTGTCGTTTTAATTTTTGAGCTTCTGAGATGGGCATTTGTTTTCCTTGCTTTTCTATATCCTCAACCATTTTGTTGAATGCCTCATCTCCCCGCCAGCTTGGATAGGAGTCTCGTACCTTTTCAAGCCGCTTAAGAAGGGGTTGAGTGCTTACTGAGTCCCCTCTCTTGGAAGCCCTGTCTATGATGTCGTCGATCTCATCTGTAGTGTTATCAATTATCCTTTCCAACTTCCGCACCCCTTGGAATCCATCACTTACGAGAGTCCTGGAGTCCAGTCCTTTGTCCACAAGAGCTTTATTTTCTGCAACGGATAGTTTTTTCTCCGGCTTGACTGCGCTTCTATACATTCGTTCAGGAACTTTTTTGGACACATCGGAAGCCAAATCAACCGCCTTCTCTGCAATCTCCTTGCCTCCCTTCCTGCCCAAGAAAGTAGGGGCAAGGTTCACGCCTGTTTCAACCAGAGTTCCAGCGTTGGGGCTTCCGGTTACGGTTTGGGCAATGTCGCCCGCAGCCTTGCCTACTTCATTGAGCACTCTAAGAGGGGTCTCCACCGTTTCGGCTATCTTCCTTTCTCGGTCGCTGACTTGAGGCTTGGAAATAGCCGCAGCCCCTTTCCTGCTTAAATCCCTAATAGACTGGTTGATCCAAGGAAGGGGAGTTGTCAACAATCCCTTGTATGGTTTCCCTTCCCGTCTCTCTTGCATTTCAACAGCCCAATCAGGAACGTCTACAAGGGATGCAGCAGCATCTTGAGCCAACTTGCCTGCTGCCCCAGGGAGGGCACTGACGAAACCTTGAGGTTTGGTTTCTTCAGGGGACTTGACTTCATATTTGTCCCATTTATCAGGTTTTGGCTCAGGGCCGGAGGCTTCTTCCGCAGTCGGTTTCACTTCATATTTGTCCCATTTATCAGCCATAATCATCACTCCGTTTCTTTTGCTTCAGGATGATCCTTTTTGAACTCCTCAACCTGATCTTTGGGAATGTCCAAAAACTTATTTCCCTTTTTAAATCTAACTGTCCCTTTCGGGGCTTTGATTTGATGAAGCTCATAGGGAAGGGGGGCACTCGCCTTAGATTCTTTCTTGGCGGGTGTCCATGCTGATCCCTTCTCAGCCGACCACATCTCTGAAGTCTCTTTTGTTACCGTAGTTTCGATCTTCATGTTGCCTATTTGAAGAGTCCCCTTCACCATGGTGGGATCATCAACTTTCGGCAGAGGTTGACCACCCAGGGCTTCTGTCAGGCTGTTCTTTGTTGCGGCCTTTGTAGCCCCATAGGACAGCATCCGATGAGATGTATCCATCTGCATATCTTTAACAGTGGCCTTATACTGATCCCAATTGAAAGTAGAATTCACCAATTCATCGGCTTTCTTTTGGGCCTGGATGCTTAACTCTGCGCTCGTGATTTGCTGGCCTGACGTGGAGATCTTCAGGTTCTCAAGCATCATGATATAGGTTTGATATCGGAATGCCACGACATCGGGGTCTCCCGTCTTGCTGTTGTAAAGATTCTTAAGGGTGTTGAAATCAGGGTATTTTGTTCGGGAATACTGATCCGACATTTGAAGGGCTGCATTGGAGTTTCGGGTAAACTGAGACTCGAATACCTTGACCCCAGCCTCATTCTTTGTTTGCTGTATGTAAGCCTGCCTGTTTCCCTCAATCGCAGTGCCTATGATGGCACTTGCTCCCCCTGGGGGAAGTCCCCCTTCTTGCTCGATTTTGTCAAGCTCTTTAAGGACGGCCTTCTGCATTGCCTTGTTTCCCCTGAACACAGCATAGCCCAATCGGGGGTTGGCAATTAGGTTCATTGCTGCGCTTCTTACTTCAGAAGGGGTGATTTGAGATTCATCCCTTCTATCAATAATCACCTGACCAGGTTCTTTTTGTTGAGAGGCATAAACGATTCTTGTGTTATCAGCATTACGGCTTAAGATACCGTGAGACTCGGCAAGCCTGACGGCATCTCGGTCTTTCTGCGGAAGCTTATTGAGGTCTGAAATAGCCATCGGAAAATTGAGATTCTCAACAGCTTGTCTTGCCTCTTCCTTGGACTGTTCCCCTGTTTTCTTGGCCTTGCTTCCCCTATACGACACCCATTCTCCCTGCTCATTCTTATATTCCACATCCCCTGTTCTGGGATCAGTTCTTGAGGGGTAGCTTGTGTCTCCAATAGTGACGGTTCCGTGGGCATACTTTTCCCCAGCCCCTCCAACCTTAGATTTAAATTCATTGGCCCACATTCCAGTCTTCGGGTTATATTTCGTTGTAACTTGAGAATTTGGATGGTCTACCTGGTATTTATCTGCGGCTGTCTGGGCCTCTTGCTGGGTTTTAAATTCGCCGCCTCCTCCTCTGATCAAATAGGGTAATAGAGGGGCCATGCCCTTCGCCTCAGCTAATTGCGCACGGCTGTATGGCTTGCCTCCAATCTCGAAAGCAGGTTGATTCATTTCTTCATGTTCCGCCATCGCTCCGAACATTTGACCCAATTTCCCTGGGGCAAGCGACGCCCACCACCACCCTGGAATTCCAAATAATCCCTTGTTCGGTGGGGGTGCAATCGGCTTCAAGATGTCGCTGATAGACTGGCCTTGCGTCCCTTCGGGGATTGGTGCCGTCCTTTCCGTTGGGGCCAAATCCTTCTCTTGAAAGGAAGGCTTCTTTTCATCCTCAGCCGAAGGCCCCTTTTCAATGTCCATCGTATTCGGCTTCACATTTCCCTGGCCCCTTAAATTCGGATCGGGAGGCTCAAAGTTATCGCCCGCAATTTGGGGAGGCTTCGGTGTCTGAAAGTTTCGCCGGGTTGCCTGTTCTGTTTCCGCAGCCGTTTGGGGTGTAGCTGTAGCCTGAACGGGAGCAGGAACAAGGGGCTTGGCCTGCGAAGGCGCAGCGACAGGTGGGACAGCGACAGGGGGTTGTGTCATCACCCCAGGTGCGTATTTCCTTATCAGATCGGATATAGAAATGTTTTGGTTTTGATCATTGTCTGCCATGTTTCAAATCTCCTTATCTCAACCTTTCTCACTCTTCAGTAAGTGGAAAGGGTGTCTTTTTCATCCTCTCAATCATTGGATCAGGTTGAATCGGCTGTCTTGGCTGTTGTCGTGCCTGGCGTGCCTTAAGAATGTCGGACACACTCGGATAATTTTCAGGGTTAGGAGCAGCTATCCGTGGTGCAGGCGTGACAGCAGGAAGAGGAGGAACATTAGGAGCAGATCTTCTCTGCGGTGGCTGTTTCGCCCTCGCTTTCAGGTAGTCCGTGGCATAATCCGAAATACTCTTCCCAGCTCCTTGAGCCACATCTGGCGATACTGATGTCGCCCCATACATGCCTTCGGGGACTTCTGCCATCCCTGCTTCTGTACCACCGACAGCCCCACCCAAGCCACTTGTTTCAAGCCAACTCATTTTTTTCCACCTCCAAAACCTCATCAATGTTCATTCTGCATTCCGTATAGTCATCGTCAAAAAGGCTCCATTCGGTCAGCGCCTTATCATAGGGAATCCACTCTTTTCGCCAATCTTTCTTGGCTTGCTCCCAAAGGCTCGTCTCAATAATAAAGCTTGTAAATTTATATCCGACAGCCTTTTGCCATTCTAATCTTCCGATGTCCGCCACAATGGGCCTTAGCAGGCGATTAATAAGGCTTACAGTCGGGTCTTTTCTTTCCCTAATCGTAACGGCCTCGACAACCTCTTCTCCCTTGATAGTTAAAAGTATAGCGGCCTCGTCCAAGGCCCAGCCATCCTCAAACAAACTAATTGCAAGTTGTTTTCTTGGATTGTCTCCCCACGATTTATCAATGGCCGCATAGATAGAAGGAAAATCGGCTTCAGTTGCTTCCCTTACCAAAACCCCATCCTTTTGCCATTTCCAATCAGGCCCTAATGTCTTTCGTTTGGGCCATTCTGGTATTAATGCCATAGAGTCTTTGATTTTCGTCCTGAAGGTGATCTCCTTTTCTGTGGTCTTAAGAATCTCTGAGCCGTAGGTTCTCTTCAGGTATTCTGCCCAGTCCTTGCGATCCCCTCTAACTGATGCCATGATGGTCTCAATGCCCTCAGCATAGAGAGCCTTGAGGATTGGGGTTGCCATCTGTCTGTAAAACCATTGGGGACGAGACCGATCAATGTGAGCCATGAAACCATTCCAAGCTATGTTGTTGCCAGCGAAATGATAGTTCTCAAGCTGAAGGATTCTGTCCCTCCAAACCACTTTGACATTCCAAGTTTGTGGATCACTAAGCCATTGGCCGGCAAGCCGATAGGCATCCAGGGCATTATATAGCCCTGAAGAAATCATTTGAGATTCCCAAATATCAATATCATCCTCAGTTGAGGCACAAATCTTAAGTCCTGGCTGGAATTCAAACTCATATGGGGGCTTGATGTGTTTCTGGAGAGCAGGAAATGAACCGATTTGTGTCCCTGCTGGGATACCAGGAAACGAATTATTGACTAAACCGATCAGCTTGTCATAGTCTCTCCTGGCGTAATCCCCAGTGATGTTGTTTGCCCTGATCCTCTTCCAAATGGCTTTTCGATCCTTGACCTGGCAGAATTGCTTTCCATCCCAAAACATGATGAACTGCATATTTTCAATCTGCCGAAGCAAATGGGCATTGCTAATAGGAATGTGATTGAAGGCAGTTGCCTTCACGCCCTCATAAATTTCTTGAACCCACCCGTCTTTATCAATAACCACATATCCCGACATCGTTGTCTCCTTACTTTTTTAGAAGGGGATGTTGTCCCACACTTTGCTGGGGCTTTAACCATCCTGGCGAAGCCCGTTGTCCACGAGCATAGTCGGCAATGCTCGGATAATTCCCTGTTTGTTGCTTCATTGCCGAGATTCCTGTCTGAAGCGGGAAAGACCCCGCTGGGGGTTTGGCCCCCGATGGTTGTTGAGGTGGAGGAATGTAATTTGATGATCGGTTTGCTCCCATTTTTTCCTTAAAGTTTAATTAAATCAAAAATCCTAAAGCCTTGTTTTCACTTCATTGCTCTCAAAACACGATGACTAAATTTCTGTTAAATCTTTAATTAAAGTCAAACTTCATTTGACCATACCTTTCCAGGCCCAATGGGGTGAATTTCTTCCCATCCTTCGTCAGGAATTTCTCCTTGATCGCCCATTTTTTATGATACGTGATCACGGCTGGTGTGACTCCAAGTGTTTCGGCGATCTTCTTCCCTTCAATGCCCTTCACCACCCCAAGGATGATCTTGTCTCTCAGTTCAAGCTCAGGCTCATCTTGTGTTTGTGTCGGCTCATTGATGGGGGCAGGCAACGGTGTGGCTTCCTCACTGGTTGCCACTTCTTCACTCTCGCCTTCCTTGCCCCATTTCTTCTCTTCGTACTTTTTCCGAAACCACAACAAAACCTTCTCCCGAGATTCCCCGTTTGGGATGATATCGATGTCTTCAATTTTATTCACGGGCTCGCCATTCATATAGCGATAGTCGCCCTCCACAGTTTCCACGACCATTAGGGCAGGGACGACACTTTCAGGGATCAATTCACCGTTTTCGTTGAACTGGTGCTTTTCAGCTCTCTGGTAAACCCGGTACGCATGAACCTCCTGGGGCGTTCCTTTATTAAACGTCGCCCATTCATCTAAACCAGTATCAATGATGATCTTGTTTCCTTCTCGGTGGACTCGTGGCCCTTTAACACCACCACTCTTTCTGCTCAGGAGCCGCTTCAAGTTTTGAAATTCCTCGTTGGTCAGTGACAGGTTGACAAGACCCTCTTCCGTGATTTGAATGTCTTCCATTTTATTGCTCCTTTCCCGTTCGCCAACTGAGGCGAATTGTGGTTATTTTCTCCAGGTGTCCTTGACCCTCTTTCTGCCCTTTTTATATTGCTCAATACCCTCAGCGAAACTGCTAATGTCCTCCGGTTCCTCTTCGCCTTCCTCTGTCCTAACAGGCCCTCTTGAGCCACGACGGAGGCCACTAAGATCTCTCCGCTGTGCCTCAGCCTGTTTTACTAAACTCTGTTTGTGTCGCACGATGCTGTCAACGAACCTGTTGATCCCCTTGGCGATAGCAGCCACTTGTTGATCCAACGACAAAAAGTGTCTTCCATCGGGTGCAAGAATGTTGATCCCGAATGCTGCCGGACTTAAAGCGATGGCATGAAAGACATTGGACATCGTACCCTTCTCAACCGTACCGTCCTCATTTATCAAGTCAAATGGGGTGTCATCAATGCCGTACTTCTTGGCCTCACTTGTGATAAACGACCACATCTTGCCCTGATGTTCACGTGCCTGAGCCTTCTCCCTCATGGCGATGTCGGCAAATTCATCGTGGGTTTCGTAGTAAAGTTCTTTGACCTTTTCGTTGTAGGCTTGAATTCCCTCAGCGTCACTCTCATTGGGCTTGGGAATAGAGGCAACCCGCTTATCAAATTCCAACTTTTCCCGTTTCCAAACAGGTTCCCGAACAGGCGCAGGTGTTGGAGTAGGCCCACCCTGGGAAAGCAGCCGATTGATGCGGGACAATTCCGCACCCTGCTCAGAAATTTTCCGGGTGGCTTCAAGATGGGCACGCTCTGCCTCTATCTGACTTTTAAACTTAAACTTTGGAGGAGGAGGTTCAACCTCTCCTTCAGGTCTGGCCGTCTCAGTTTCCTCTTTGGTAGGCTCTTCCTCTCTATCAGGAGGGTTAGAGATTTCATCGTTCTCCTGACCGGGGCCGCCTATCATGACTTCGCTTTCTTCACTGCCTTCACTTCCAGTTCCACTCTCTACTCTTTCTTCGTCTTCCATTTTGAGTCTCCTTTCCGGCCTACTTCCAGTAGGTTCTCGGTTTATTTCAAACCCCCCTTGCCCCATCTTGATGGGAGGGGAGAATGATCTCTTAATTTATACCCCTTTCGTTTACATGTTGTGATCTATGCGATGATCTGCCCTTCCACTCGCAATTCCCTGGCTCGTAATTGCCGTCGCTATCTTTCCTATGGATGTCTGTTTCAATAGATGGTCTTTCTCCCATGTCTGCCAGAAAATTCAAAAAGCTCTCTTGCCACCTGTCACAGACTTTGATTCCACGGCCTCCATAATTATGGTAGCTTGCATTACCTGGATATTTGCACCGACATAGAATACTTTCATATGTAAGATAGGTCGGAGATGGTTTACCGTTTATGAAATGGCCATGTTTGTAGCATGGATTCTTTTCGCCAAGCATCCTGGCTCTACTTAATTCTAATTTGAGGCAACCACATGATCTTATATCCCCTGAAGTGAGACGATGGACAAGTTTCATCTTCCCACAGTCACATTTGCAGAGCCATAAAACTCGCCCTTCCAGGGATCGTGATCTTAGTGCAACTAACCGTCCAAACCTCTTGTTTGAGAGATCCAACCTGCGCATCATTCATCCTCTGGCGTGATTCCAATTCTTATTTCCTTTTCGGAAGCGTGGCAACTCAGAACTAATTTTCCCAAGGGACTTAAATCCCTGTTTCATCTCTTCATCGCTCAGAGAACCCTCGCTTTTTTTCAACCCTTTTCCCGATTTGTGTTCATGGTCATATTTCATTTTTATTACCTCCTTTTTATTTTATGGTTTCCTCTCTATATCTCGGATGGGAAGGCTGACCGTCAGGCCAGCCGTGAACCCTTTCAATTTCGACTCCATTCTCTTCAGGTAGGAGGCTCTCAGGATCACGAACTCGGCCCTCTCGTTGATTAATTCCTCCACTTCTTGGACAGAAACATCCAGGGCCTCGGCAATGAGCTTGATCTCTCTTTCGTTAGCCCTTCCCTCTCCTCTTTCAATGAGGCTCAATCGGGACTGGGGAATGCCAGTCATCCTGGCTATGTCAGATTGCTTCAAAAGTCTGTTCCTGCGTTCGAACTCAAGAGGCGATACCTGAAACGACATTGTTCAATCCTCCTTACATAAAAAAAGGCATGTGGTTTGTGCCACACGCCTTTAATTATTTCCCACCCCTTATTAAATTAAAAGTAAAGGTACTTAACCCCTATTTGTCCCTTGCCCTTTTGTTCGCAGCGGCAGCCTTACACTCGCTTGAACAGTATTCCCGATCATCACGAGACCCTAAAGGAATGAGTTGAGTACAATACTCACGCTTGCATAACTTTCTTCCTACAGCCCCCCACCTCCTTTGTAAAATCAGCTTAGCATCTTTCCGCAATTGGTCTCTCTTGGCCTGAAGACTATCAATGTTTTTATGTAGCTCATCCTTGCGGATTTCTTCATCTCGTTCTATGATGAAATCCCATTCAGTTTCTGTTGCCGCCATGACTTCAACGAATTTGTTCCATTGTGTAATTTGTTCCTTCAACTCTTTATCGGTAACAGGCTTTTTGGGAATGTCAGGTCGGGCCAGCCACGCTTCCGCCATAGGCCCTTCTTTGTAAGTTGTATTGCCTCTCTTGAATCTGTCTTTTGCCATGTCTTCTCGCTCCTTCCAGCGAACCTTCATTTAAGTTAGTCCTGGGCAGATGGGTGAAGGATTCTCACTTTTTTACACCCAAATCAAAAAACCCTTTCCTTTGCACCATCACTTTGTTCGTCAGCTTCTTGATAACTGAACATTCCGTCTTGAGTCTGCTCGTGGCAATCTCACAATATTTGGGGTTGATTTCGATTCCGATTGACTTCCGGTTAAGGTTCTTAGCAGCCACACAGGTCGTGCCGGAGCCGAGAAAGGGGTCAAATATTATTCCATCATTTTTTTGTTTTGCTATTAATGCTCGAATCAATTTAAATGGTTTTTGGGAAGGATGACCGGTAAAAACATCTTGAACTAATCGGGCACAGGTTTGGTTTTGAATAGGACAAGCCCGATAAACTTCAAAATCTTTTTTTCCATTTCTTTCAAAGATTCGTTCATACTGTGAACCGACTCCCATTAATTTATCCCAAATATGAATCGCAGAGTAGGTCAAAATAAAATCGGATTTCGCAGACCAAAATATAAATTGCCGACATGCAAAATTGTTTAAGAAATCAATATCGACATAACCATATTCTAAATGAGCATCAGGATATGGCGGGTCAGTTACTACCAAATCCACGCTCTCAGGATCAAGAAGGGGCATAATCTCAAGGCAATCGCCGCAATAGATGGTAGCCCAATCGTCCTTATAGAAGAGATAATCCGTCAGCAATTTTTTCATCCTAAATCATCTCCTTTCATTTCTCTGCCAACCTGTGGTCGATGTGCAAAAGGATCGCAGTCATCACGAACAGCACGATCCACTCGAACGGGATGCCAAAGGCTCCACCCCACCATTTGGCGATGACGCAAATCAAAAAACTTTTGATCCAACTCATACGAACCTCCTTTCTTCCTTTCTTTAAAAATAAAAAAGCCTCCCAGACGGTCATCATGCCGTCGCTTGGAGGCTTTCTTCATTAACCAAAAAATGATACTGGATTAGGTAAGTATAGTTGGGAGCCTTTTGGCCAACATGGTTTTTCCGGAGCCAGGAGGACCGATCATGATAACATTGTGCCCGCCTGCCGCCGCCACTTCCAGACAACGCTTCACATGCTCCTGACCCTTCACATCGTTGAAATCAACCGGGTAATTCAGCTCTGTCCTGAAGACCTCATCGAGATCCACTTCGACTGGATTGATCCGGAGATTCCCGTTCAAAAATTGAACGCAATCGGAAAGGGTATCGAGGGGAAGAATCTCAATTCCTTTGACCACCGCCGCTTCTTTAGAGTTATCCCTGGGGAGCAGGAGACCTCGATACCCCGCATCTCTTGCGGCCACGGCAATGGGGAGTGTGCCTCTTATCGGTTTCACCTGTCCGTCAAGAGATAGCTCACCTAAAATGAAATGATGGGCCAGCTTACTCTTTTGAACCACCTCGGTGGCCGCCAGGATGCCGACGGCCATGGGGAGGTCGAAAGCCGCCCCTTCTTTCTTGATATCCGCCGGCGCCAGGTTGACCGTAATCCTCTGGGAGGGAAAGTCGTAGCCGCAGTTCTTAATGGCTGCCTTGACCCTGTCCTTGGATTCTTTGACCGCGCCTTCCGGGAGCCCGACGGTTGCGAAGGTAGGAAGGCCTTGGGCAATGTCTACCTCCACCTCCACGACATAGGCATCGATTCCGAAAACGGTACTGCTTAGGACCTTGGCTAACATTTGCCGCAACCTATTGCCTTTTTCACCGATTTGAACTCACTTATACCAAAAATCCCGGGACCAGACAAGTGAAAAGTGAGGCCCGAATCCCGATTTAGGGAAGAAACTCTTTCCCGAAGATGTCATTGCGAGTCCCGCCAAAAGCGGGAAAAGGTGCGTGGCAATCTTTCCGAAGTCCGAGACTGGTTCGCTTCACTCGCAGAGACAGTTTTTCCAAATGGTTAAATTCCTTGACAATCCTGGTCCTTTGTGTTTTATAATACAGGCCAAGGAACAGAAACATGTTTAACTTTTACTTCTTTTATTTTCGAAAGGGTCACCCATAAATCCATTGCCGAAGACGGGATGGAAGCCATGGGTGACCGAGAAGGCCCCATGGCTTTTCCTTTTTGAGAGCCATAGGGGTAACCCTATGGCTCTTTTATTTTTTGAGCTCAAGGGGATCCAGAAAGGAGATCTCAGATATGACCATCTCAAAGAAAGTGAAGGATGCGCTGAGTAACGCCTCCTGGGTGAGGCGGATGTTCGAAGAAGGGGAAGAATTAAAGCGAATTCATGGTGACGAAAATGTTTATGATTTCTCCCTCGGAAACCCAAATCTCGAGCCTCCCGCCTCGCTGAAGAAGGCACTGAAAGCCCTTGCCGATCACCCGATTCCGGGAATGCACCGCTACATGGCGAACTCCGGTTACGGCGATACGAGGAGGGCCGTCGCCGATTATCTGAAAGAGGAATCCGGGCTTCCTTTCAATGAGAAGCATGTCGTGATGACCGTGGGCGCTGCCGGCGGACTCAACGTCGTCTTAAAGTCAATCTTGGATGAGGGGGAAGAGGTCATCGTCCCTTGCCCTTATTTTATGGAATTCAAATTTTACATCGAGAACAGCGGCGGTGATATTCGGTTGGTCGAAACCAATGGCGATTTCTCACTCAACCTGTCAGAGATTGAAAAAGCGATAGGAAAGAAGACCAAAGCCATCCTGATCAACTCGCCCAATAACCCCACTGGCGTTGTTTATAATCAAACCTCCGTTGAAAAATTAGGAGAGTTGCTGAAAAAGAAAAGTCGGGAGTTAGGGAAAACGCTCTACCTCATCACGGATGAAGCTTACAGACGGATCGTTTTCGATCACATCAAGCTTCCTATCGCCTTTCGTTACTATCCTCACACGATTCGCGTGACCTCCCATTCCAAGGACCTCGCTCTCGCGGGGGAGAGAATCGGTTATATTGCCGTGAACCCGCTTTGTGAGGAAGTCGACGAATTGATCTCCGCCATTGTCTTTGCCAACCGAACTCTCGGTTTCGTCAACGCCCCGGCATTGATGCAGAGGCTGGTGGCTCCCCTCCAAAAGAATTCGGTGGAGGTCAGAGAATACGAGGATAAAAGGGACTTCTTTTACCGTTCCTTAACCGCCTTTGGCTATGAAGTGGTCAAACCTCGAGGAGCTTTCTATCTCTTCCCCAAAGCTCCCATTGAAGATGACGTGGCATTTGTCAGAGAACTTCAATCAAAACGGATCCTCACGGTTCCGGGAACGGGTTTTGGAAAGCCGGGGTATTTCAGGATCGCCTATGCCGTGGAAAACAGAGTGATTGAAGCAGCCCTTCCGGGATTTAAAGAGGCGGCGGAGAAACACAGAGCGCGAAAAGGATAAACTAGTGCAGTGCGTCCGAGACTTGTTCACACATAATGTGGCATCAAAACGGTCATTCCTGCCCCGTATCAAGTACGGGGTGAACTCCAGCAGGAATCCAGTTCACAAATAGTGGATTCCCCCGTGTCAAGCACGGGGCAGGCTTAGTCAAGCCCGGAATGACAACCAAAGTAAAAGGGCTTATGACACAGCGCACTAGCATTATGGGGACTTTTCGGAGAGGAAAGCATTTTCGAGTCGAATGCGGAGATGGTAAAACGCCTTAGGAACCGCCAGAAGATCCCCAGTTAAATTAACTTTTTTGAGACAAAAAAGGGCACAATTTCTCCCCTACCGAGAATCTTCATTTCTTGAAAAACCTTTTAAAATCAAATACCTTAAGCTGATAGTCCTCTTTGGCACTATATTTGCTCAATTTCACGTACATACCGGGCGATTACGCCGAGCTCAGAGCAACAGGGCTATAGGGGCGAGCACGGCTGCGACCGTTGGCTCTCGTGGCGAGTTGGATGCAGGCATGAATCGTCTCCGAAATTTCTTCTTGGCGGACGTCCCGGCAGGAGAGATTTGCGAGCTTTTGGATATTTTGGATAGGGGATCTGAACCAGTTATCCAAATGATTTGATTTCGCCCTGAGTTTCTCTAGGAGAGGGGCCTATGCGCAAGAGTCGGATTCCTAAGAGATTAGATATTGGACGGTACCTTCATTACTTAACGGCCGCCCCAGACGGTTCCCGCATTCGTTCTTTCGACCCCGCGCAGGTTCGCCCCGTGTACATCCTTCGTTTCGTCTGCATTATCGCAATCGTCACACTCATTCCATTCGGCATACTTGCTCTATCGGAGAACAATACCTCCGCGGGCATAATGGACTTGTCTTTGGCGGTCTTCCTCATTGCAAATTATCTTCACGCCCAACGATACAAGCGGTACACCTTCAATATCAACTTAGGTGTTTTCTTAGCCGCCGTGCTCTTTGTCTACATGTTCCTCACCATGGGGATGAACAGGGGCGGATTTGTCTGGTATTATGCCTTCCCTGTCGTAGCCTCTTTCCTCCTTGGGTCTAAGAAAGGAGCCATCGCCACGGCCTTGATATCCTTACCTATGGTCGTTTTTTTTCTGATGAGAACCCCTCCCTCCATCTTCGCGAGTTATAGCCTCGATTTCAAGTTAAGGTTCATCTTTTCTTTTTCCGTGGTTTTTGCCTTTTCGTACTTATTCGAATATTCGCGAGAGAAGAATTGGGGACAACTTCAGGAAGCGCATGCCGGCCTGGAGAAGCGTTTTGACGAGCGGACCTCGGCCTTGCAGGCTCTACAAGGAGCGATTCGGTCATTGCAAAAGGAGATTAGCGAGCGCCGTCGGGTAGAAGGAGCACTTCGAGAGAGTGAGGAGAGATATCGAACCATTCTTGAGGACACTCAGGAGGGCTATTTTGAACTTGACCTTGCTGGGAACCTTACCTTCTTTAATGATGAGGTGTGCAGACGTCTCGGATATCCCAGAGAGGAATTGATCGGGATGAACTACCGCCAGTATTTTGCAGATCCAGAGGCCGCAAAGCAAGCGGCTCAAGCTTATAACAAACTCTACAGGACAGGGGAACCGATCAGGGGATTAGATAGAGAGGTCATCAGAAAAAACGGGACTAGATTGATTCACGAAGTTTCGGTATCTTTGATAAGGGATTCAGAAGGCAAACCAATTGGATTCCGAGGTACGTCCCGCGACATCACCCAGCGCAAACGGATGGAGGAGGCACTTCGAGAGAGTGAGGAGAAGTATCGAACCATTCTTGAAAACATCGAAGATGGATATTACGAATCGGACCTCAAGGGCAACTTGACCTTTTTCAACGATTCCGTATGCCGAATATGGCAATACTCCAAAGAGGAGTTGCTCGGCTTGAATAACCGGCAGTATATGGATCAAGAGAACGCAAGGAAGGCGTTTCAAGCCTACCATAACGTTTACCAATCAGGAGAGCCCGGTAGAGTATGTGATTATGAGATCATCAGGAAAGACGGTACCAGAAGATGCATTGAAGCATCGATATCGTTACGAAAAGATTCATCCGGTAAGCCGATCGGGTTTCGAGGGATCGTACGGGATGTCACCGAACGCAGGCAGGCGGAGGAGGTCCTGAGGGTAAAAACCGAGGAACTGGCCCGTTCAAACAGAGATCTGGAGCAATTTGCCTATGTGGCCTCTCACGACCTTCAGGAGCCGCTGCGCATGGTGACGAGTTATGTCCAGCTGCTGGCCCGAAGATACAACGGCAAGCTTGACTCCGAGGCCGACGAGTTCATCAACTTCGCCATGGACGGCTCCATTCGTATGCGGAAGCTGATCAATGACCTGCTGACCTACTCCCGGGTAAAGACGAAGGGTAAGGCACTCGAGCCCACGGACTGCGAGAGCGTCCTCAGCCAATCCCTCGACAACCTGAAGGTGGCCATCGAGGAAAACGGAGCCCTCGTGACCCATGATTCCCTTCCGACGGTGATGGCCGATAACCCGCAATTGGTGGAGTTGTTTCAAAACCTGATCGGAAACGCCATCAAATTCCGCGGAAGCGAACCGCCCCGCATACACGTCTCCGCCGGCCGAAACGGCAAAGGGTGGATCTTTTCCGTGCGCGACAACGGGATCGGCATTGCCCCGGAGTATTCCAAGCGCATTTTCATTATTTTCCAGCGGCTTCACAGCCGGGAGAAATATGCCGGGACGGGTATCGGTCTGGCGATATGCCAAAAGATTGTGGAGCGACACGGCGGACGCATCTGGGTCGAGTCAGAAGCGGGAAAGGGAGCCACCTTTTATTTCACCCTTCCGGCGAGTAAAGTGGAGCAGGCTTGCTCATAAGCGCCTCAAGGGAGGGATTGGGGTTTAAATGAATCGTCGGAGGAGAAAGAAAGAATGATACTGGAGAGAGGGTTCGAGCCTGTGGAGATTTTATTGGTGGAGGACAACCCAGGTGACGTTCGCCTTATCTTGGACCCCTTCCGAGAAGGGAAGATATACAACCACCTGAGTGTGGTCAGTGACGGGGTCGAGGCCATGGCCTTCTTGCGCCGGGAGGAACGTTATGCCAATGTCGCCCGGCCGGACCTCATTTTACTTGACCTTAACCTCCCCAAGAAGGATGGTCGGGATGTCCTTGCGGAGATCAAGGAAGAGGAATCTTTGAAGCGGATCCCTGTCGTGGTCCTGACCACCTCGAATGCGGAGAAAGACATCTTGGAAACACACAACCTGCGCGCGAGCTGCTATATCACCAAGCCGGTGGATTTCGCGCAGTTCGTCACCGTCGTCAAATTAATAGAGGATTTTTGGTTCAGCATCGTTAAGCTGTCGAAAGGTGCAGACGTCGATGTCCAATCCTGAAGCAAAAGAAGAGAAGCCATTGGAGGTCCCCCACCCGCGGCCAGAGACCATCAGGGTGCTGCTGATCGAAGACAATCCCGGGGATGCTCGGCTGGTCAAAGAGATGCTGGTGGATGCAGGGGCCAGCAAGTTCAGCCTGACCCATGCGGGGCTTCTCAGCGAAGGCCTGTCACTCCTCAGAGAGGAGAATCATCACGTCATCCTACTCGACCTGTCGCTGCCGGACGGACATGGCCTCGACACCGTCAGACAGGTGTGCACCGTGGCGCCTCATCTGCCCGTTCTCATCTTAACCGGTCTCGACGATGAAACGATTGCGACCCGAGCTGTCCAGGAAGGGGCGGAGGACTATCTGGTCAAGGGTCAGATGGACGGCAATTTGATGGCACGGGCGATCCGTTACGCCATTGAACGCAAGCAAGCGGAGGAGGCCCTCCGGGACAGCGAGGAGAGATATCGAACCATTCTTGAAAACGTCGAAGACGGCTATTACGAAACAGACCTTGCAGGCAATTTGACCGCCTTCAACGATTCGATGTGCCGAATAACCAATACCCCCAAGGAGCAATTGATCGGTTTGAATAACCGGCGGTATATGGACTCGGAGAACGCAAAGAGAGTGTACCACGCGTTTAACGAAGTCTACAGAACAGGGGACCCCTATCGGGCATTTGATTGGGAGATTACCCGAAGAGATGGAAACAAAGCATACATTGAGGCATCCATCTCGCTGCGAAAAGATGCCTCCGGCAAGCCTATCGGGTTTAGAGGGATTTTGCGGGACATCACCGAGCGCAAGCGGACAGAAGAACTCCTGAGGCAAAGTGAGGAGAAATATCGAACCATTATTAAAAACATCCAGGACGGCTATTTTGAGGTCGACCTTGCCGGTAATTTCACCTTTTTCAACGACGCGACATGCAGACATATCGGGTACACCGTAGAGGAGTTGAAAGGGATGAACTACCGGCAGTATACGGATGAGCAAACCGCCGCAAAACTGACTCAATTTTATCTCAAACTTTACCGGACTGGGGAACCGATTAAGTCGTTGGATTTCGAATTGATCCGCAAAGACGGGACCAGGGGAACTTTCGATGTTTCGGTATCTCTTATAAGGGATTCAAAAGGGAAGCCGATCGGATTCCGCGGTATTTGTCGGGACGTCACGGAGCGAAAGCGAGCGGAGGAGGCGCTTCGGGAGAGCGAGGAGAGGTTCCGCCAGCTGGCAGAGAACATCCGTGAGGTCTTCTACGTCTCCGAACAGGGCTGCATTCGATACGTGAGCCCCGCCTACATGGAAATCTGGGGACGCACGCCTCAGGCTCTTTACCAGGACCCGCAATGCTTCTTGGATACCGTCCATCCCGAGGATAAGGAGAACGTGAGAGGATCCTTAGTGAACAAAGGTCGGGGGGAGGTCGAGCAGGTCTATCGCATTGTGCGTCCCGATGGGTCCATCCGCTGGATCAAAGACCGCTCTTTCCCGATTTATGATGATTTAGGGGAGACGCTTCGAGTGGTCGGGATTGCCGGCGATATCACAGACCTCAAGCTCGGAGAAGAAAAATTGAAATATCTGAGCTTACACGATCCGCTCACCGGGCTCTATAACCGCATCTATTTTGAGGAGGAGATGAGTCGGATAGAGAAAGGGCGGTATGATACGGTAGGGATCCTATCGTGTGACGTGGATGGGCTCAAGCTTGTCAACGATACCCTGGGGCACGATCAAGGGGATAACCTGCTGGTAACGGCTGCCGGGGTGATCCGGGAATGCTTCCGAGAGGGAGATCTGGTGGCCCGGATGGGCGGGGACGAGTTCTGCATCATCCTTCCGGACACGACCGAACCGGCTGTTGAAAAGGCTTGTCAAAGGATTCAGGAGGCGGTGGCAGGCTACAATGCCACCGGCCCTGAGATTCCGTTGAGCATCTCTGTTGGATCTGCCGTCAGCAAGGGCGCCAATAGAAACCCGAGAGACCTTTTTAAGGAAGCGGACAACAGCATGTACCGGAAGAAGCTCTATCATACGCAGAGCGTTCGCAGCACTCTCGTTAAAACGCTGGTCAATACGCTCAAAGAGAGGGATCTCACGACCGAGAAGCACGTGGCTCGTTTGGAAAAGTTATTGGTCGGCGTGGCCGCCTTTATCGGGCTACCGGAATCCACGAGGTCCGACTTGTCCCTCCTCGCCAAATTCCATGACATCGGCAAAGTGGGGATCTCTGATGCG
Organism: Syntrophaceae bacterium UBA1163; assembly: GCA_002311635.1. Taxonomy (GTDB): domain Bacteria; phylum Desulfobacterota; class BSN033; order BSN033; family UBA1163; genus UBA1163. Next base: position 16,531 of record DBZJ01000183.1, on the reverse strand, counting down.
ATTCTATTCAAAAAAGGCGCCCTGACCTCTGAGGAGTGGACGGAGATGAAGCGGCATTGCGAGATCGGTTATCGTATTGCCCTGTCCGCCCCCGAGCTCATTCCGATTGCGGACTGGATACTCAAGCACCATGAGTGGTGGGACGGCAGGGGCTACCCTCTGGGAATCGAAGGGGAAGAAATCCCCGTCGAGTGCCGTCTGTTGGCCATTGCCGATGCCTATGAGGTTCTCACCAGTGCCCGTCCCTATCGAAAGACGCTTTCCAATGCGGAGGCTGTGGCTGAACTCCAGAGATACACCGGAACGCAGTTTGATCCCGAGCTCTTAGAAAAGTTCGTGCAGATGTTAGAAACCCGGCCTCCCGAATTAGAATCTCAGGGAGCGGTTGTCTTTTAGAACGGAGAAGGGCAGTAAGCGAACGGTCAACCGGTCGTCGAAAGACTCCATAGCGGTCGCCTTCGGCATGATTCAAGAGATCAAAATGAATGAAATCGATTTGATGAGAAGAGGCGCTCCAGTGATCGTTTGCGTTCTCTGTGAGTTTTTCAACCACCTGCCAAGACCTGACCCGTGGTCGCCTTGCTTACGGGATGGACAGGTTTATGCGTAAGAGCTGGATTCCTCAGAGGTTAGAGATCACCCATATTCTTCAATACTTAACGAGCATTCGGGACGGCTATTTAAACCGTCCTCCCGGCGTGGAGCAGACTCGCCCCGTATTCATCATTTTTCCAATCTCCACACTGAGCATCATCACTCTCGTTCCCTTTGGAATCATTGCGTTAAAAAAGCAAAATTATACCGTTGGGATATTCGATCTTGCCTTGGCTTTTTTGCTGACGATCAATCTCTTACACGCTCAACGCTACAGAAACTACAACGTTAATATCCGTTTTGGCATCATGATCTCCGCCCTCCTCCTGGTTTATGTATTCCTGACGGGCGGGATCAACGGAACCGGGTTTGTCTTTTACTATGCCTTCCCTTTGATCGCCTGCTTCTTCCTCGGATCTAAAAGAGGAGCCATCGCCACTGCGTTGATCTCGTTGCCCGTGATCGCCCTTTTCCTGATCAAAACCCCACCGCCCATCTTTGCCCGCTATAGCTTCGATTTCAAATTAAGATTCCTCTTCTCCTTTTTGGTGGTCTCTGTCTTTTCTTACCTGTTCGAATACGCACGGGAGAAGAATCGGGAAGAGCTTCGAAGCGCACAGAGTGAGCTGGAAAAGCAAGTCGAGGAGCGGACCTTGGCCTTGCGACAAGCAAATCGGTCGTTGCAAACCAAAATTAGCGAGCGCCGGCGGGCAGAAGAGGCGCTGGAAAAGAAAACCGAAGAACTCGCCAGGTCGAACAGGGATCTGGAGCAATTTGCTTACGTCGCCTCGCACGACCTCCAGGAACCGTTGCGCATGGTGACAAGTTATGTTCAGCTGCTGGCCAGGCGATACAAAGGCAAGCTCGACTCCGATGCCGACGAGTTCATCGTCTTTGCCATGGACGGAGCCATCCGCATGTGGAGGCTGATCAATGACCTGCTCGCTTACTCCCGCGTCAGGACGGAGAGCAGTGAACTCGAGTCCACGGACTGTGAGACCGTCCTCCATCAGTCCCTCGACAACCTGAAGGTGGCGATCGAGGAAAATGGGGCCGTCGTAACCCATGACGCCCTTCCGACGGTCACCGCCAACAGCCCGCAATTGATGCAGTTGTTTCAAAACCTGATCGGGAACGCCATCAAGTTCCGTGGAAGCGAATCGCCCCGCATTCACGTCTCGGCCGGCCGCAATGGCAACGGGTGGACGTTCTCTGTACGCGACAACGGGATCGGTATCGCCCCGGAGTATGCCAAGCGCATTTTCATCGTCTTCCAGCGGCTTCATAGCCGGGAGAAGTATGCCGGCACTGGTATCGGTCTGGCGATATGCCAAAAGATTGTGGAACGACATGGAGGGTATATCTGGGTCGAATCGGAACTGGGAAGAGGTGCCACCTTTTACTTCACCCTTCCAGCGAGTGAAGGGAACTCCGCTTTCTCGTGATCCTCTGTGGCCTGAGGCTCCGACCTCTCGGGAGGGGGCAAAGACAGGGCGCCCACACTCATCCCCGCGAAGGCTCCATCGACGAGCGACGCGCACTTGACCTAAGAGCCGTTAGAAAGCGAACGTGCTGTCCAGCTCCTCATCGGTCACCGCGAACACGGTGTTGTGAGGTGGCAGGGCTTCTTTATAGAAGAATTCTGGAAGTCGATCATCCTTGTTGGTGAAACCCGCCTTGCGATTGAACTCCCTTTCCGCCTGCAGAGTCCGGATCCCCAATCGAGCGACGGCGTCAGGACCAAGCGGCGTGCCCAGTTTGGCGCTCAGCGCCCCGACCAAGGCCTCTCTTGCCTCAGGCGCGGCCAGTGCAGCTGCTGCGAGGATACAAAGACCGATGGAATCAAGACCGGCCATGGCGATCTGTGTGTTTCGCGAAGCCTTGACCTGACCTTCGGGCTTCAGCGGATCGAGTTTTCGGGCCATGTATTCGCCGATCACATTTCCGGCCGTATGATCGGCGCCCATGGGCGAGGTGGCGTAGGTAACGCCGTTTCCTTGCATGGCCCTCGGGTCATAGGCGGCGATGCTCTGGCCCTTTACCGCCGGGACACGGTGATGGTTGAAATGGCTTCCCACAGCCACCGGGCCGTTTCCGAGGACCTTGCCCATTTCAGTGCCCTGGCCGATCTCTTCCACCATCCGAAAGACCGCCTCGGCATCGCCGAACTTTCTGTATCCCGCGTCCATGGCCACGGCCACGGCGACGCCGGTGTTCATGGTATCCAGGCCGATGTCGTCGCAGAGGAAGTCAAGGCGGGCGATGGTATCCATGTCGTTTATTCCGAGCATGGCGCCAAAGGACCAGATGGTCTCGTATTCGAGCGATGAAGTTACATAGTTCCCTTGCTTGTCGAGGTATACATTGGAGCAGTGGATGATACATTGGGCACAACCCATATGGCCGGGAGTTCCCCCGCGTTCCTTCATGATCTTTGTCAGGGTTTCTCCGGTGATCATCTCCCAGCCCTCCAAAACCCCTTTGGTGGCATTATAGCTGGGGAAAGCGCCCATGGCGTTCATCGCGGAAACCAATCCGGCAGTCCCAAAATTGGACAGCTGCATGCCCGTAAAAGGATTTTCTTTGACCTTCTGGGCAAAAATTCTGGCCGATTCCTTAAACGTCTCTGGATCCGGAATCGCATCAGGGGTTTTTCCCCGCTGGTCGACGATCAGGGCCTTCAAGCCCTTGGCCGCCATGACCGCGCCAAGTCCTCCTCTCCCCGCTGATCGGCAAGGACGGCCGTCGACATCCGAAGCCTGAATGGAGGCGGACTTTAGGAGATATTCTCCAGCCGGGCCAATGCACATGACCGACGTTTTATCTCCGTAGGCCTTCAATAATCTGTCTACCAAGCTGTAAGTCCGCATCCCTTTGAACTCCTGGGCCGGCAGGAGGCTGGCTTCTCCGTTTTCATCCAGCCGCAGAATAAACTGTTTTCCCTTCTTCGCCTGTCCCTCGACGATGATCGCCGTGATCCCAAGGCGGCCCAGGGCCGCAGCGACGGTGCCCCCGGCATTGCTCTCTTTGATCGTGCCGGTCAAGGGGCTCTTGGCGCCCACAGACATTCGGCTGGTATTCACCAAACTGGTTCCGCTCAAAATCCCGGGGGCGAAGATGAGCTTATTTTCCGGGCCCAGGGGATCGCATCTCGGAGGCACCTCGGCGTTGATCATGGTGGAGGTCAAGCCCCTGCCGCCCAAACCGAGATAAGGTTGGGGTACGTCCTCGAAACGGGTGGTTTCGCGCGACATGTCAACTCTTAAGAATTTCATGGTTCGACTCCTTCCCTGGATGAAATGGTTTGTTTGGTTTTCGTGAAAAAACTATAAAATTAAGCCAAAGGAGAGTCAATGGCAAAGATTGGAGGAATTGGGAAGAATTTGGAAGGATTGCCTTTCAATGAGTGACCTCAGATCTTCACCGGCAGCTGTCAGGCATGTTCATGAACGAAGGAGGAGCCATCTCTGATCCTGCCTTCGGTGTTAAATCAGCGGAAGAGCCGCCGTCATGGCCGGACCTGGAAACTTCTCTCAAACTCATTGAAGGACTTCGTAAGAATATCTTCCATATGGATAAGGAATTGTGTGACCAATTGGGTGTTTACGAACGCATTGACGAACGCATCGTTCTTACATACCAAATTCAGCCGTTTCACCTGATTCGTGCTTGAGATCTTTAACTCTTCCCCGAATCTCTTAATCATCCCCTCGATCTCTTCGAGGTTTCCATGATGAAGCCAATACATATTCAGGTAGACCCTGGTGGCGACCTCTCTTCCGCCCATAATCGGAATAATACCATAATAATATTTCCAGTATTTTTGTAACACCAGGTTATACCGCAATAAACTTAGGATAGAGACGTATTTGAGGGCATCCTGCATCGTTGTTGACTTGACATGCACCAAGTTGTCTTCATTCCCTTTGTACACGGCTATGATCTTGTCATAAGACACGTACTTGTCGACAATATCCAAAAATGGAAGCATGGGTCTGATTGAATCACAGACGTCTTCTTTATCTCTGTGCGGGCAAAAGTAGCATTTTTGGAAATCAATGGCTTTTCTCTTATCCTCGGGTATTTTCGTGGGGTCTTGCCAATAACGCTCCGTGACTTTTTCGACATTCTCTTTCGTAAGTTCTAACCTTGTGGAGTCCGGGAAAAGGAGGTAAAGCCCTTCCTTTTCAAAATCGCTCAGCTTCATATGTAGAATTCTATCTTCCATGATTCCTCCTTCTCTCTTGGTGGTATTCGTCTGTCGTGAGGGCTCATCCGGACGCATTTAATCAATTGACATTACCACCGGGACATTTAAGACCCGCATTCTAAAGCTGAGGGACCTGATCGCCTGCTTCAACGCTCACCGTTACGACAGAGTCTCTTGCGGGGGAGGGTTGGATGCTTCCGAATTTTTCCTGACCAGCCTTCTCGTTTTTCTTCGATCGATGGCCTCGGCAAGAAGAGGTAAGATTATGGAACCTCCGGGGAGGGCGAAGATGGCGACTGCCGGGATGATCTTGGCGATGTTTTTCAGATGCCTCTTGATCTCCTTCTTCTCGTCCCTCGTCCATTTTTCATCCGTGTTCCGGGTTTTCATAAGAAGTTGCATCAATCCCTTTATCGAAAGGACTTCCATGAGGATGGCGTCCTTGTTCACAAGGATCAGCCTTTTGAGATATTTCTTGATCATCGGTCTGTTTTCTTACCGCTTCCCTTTCCCCTATTTATGAATCCTGACGGAGAGAAGCTTCGTCAGACTAATTTTCCACATGCCTTTTTCAAGGGACATCCGGTAGGTCTCCGTCCGCAACTTCGTCTCTCCTCCTCTTGCCAGTTTGTATCCTATTTTCGCCGTGACATAGGCCAGCGTGGCGCTCTTCACATCGACTTGGATGTCTTGCATGGTCTCCCATGAAGAGGCTAAACCTATTCCTTTCTTCCTCATCCGGTGTTCAAAATTTTCTTTATTGACGGCTGCTCGGCTTTTTTGATCCCCCCAATCATACAAGAGGTCGTACCTTCCGTCTTTCCATAGGGAGAGGATCGTCTTGACGGAATCGATCACATCGCCTTCGATCCTGTTCTTATAGATCTTTTCCTTTTCTTTCACCGAGGGCCGGTCCTTGGCCTTTTTCCCATCTTGCTTCTTGGTCGTCGCTTTCTCTTCGGGTGGCTTGGCTTCCTCCGGCATGGACTTCTTTTCGGCTCGCCCTCTGTACTCTTCAGGGACGCTCGATTCATCTTCTGAAAAATGAACGGTCCCTTTTTCATCCACCCATTTGTAAACCTCCTTCGCAGAAGAGGGACAAACCGCAGAAAGGAGGATGAGTGTTCCCACAAGAAGCCAGGCTCTCGTTAATTCTCGCATCTTCATGACGGCTCCTCCGAGATGGTCTTCTTTCCACCCTATTTTAGTAGTGCAGAATGATCTTAGGCTTTCTCATTCTCTTTGTAAAGATGAATCTTCCGAATGTGAGCATCATTTTTTCCGTGATGGAATTAAGCCCCATGAAGCGGATAGGCCGGCTGAGTAAGTTTTAGGGCGGCACCTTTTATAAATTGAGATCAGGCCTCGAAAATCCCTTGAAAAGTCTCCAATGAAATGAATACGAACGTTTGCCCTAACACTCCAAAGAACCGCAATTCTAAAACTTTCGAAGTCCGGTCTGTCCGCTTCTCCAAGATTTATTTCCCCATCACGGAATTGGGGATGCTTCCCTTCCGAATTTTGTTGAGATAGAATATGGTCTTCGCCGGAAATCCTGGAAGAGCCAAACGGATTATCCATTTGACAATCATCGCATAACATGACAATTTATGGATTAGTAGAAAGGGAGGAGGAGGTTATCATTTCCATTAGTCGAATATGATTGACCTACACACCCACTCTCTCTTAAGTGACGGAGAACTCACTCCTGCTGAGTTGGCGCGGAGATTTGAGGCGGCGGGCTACAAGGCGCTCGCCATCACGGATCACGGTGACCCGTCCACGATGGATCTGATCATCCCCAGAATCGCGGCCTTTTGTGAAGAGGTCAATCGTCTGGAAGGAATTCGTCTTATTCCGGGGATCGAGCTGACCCATATCCGGCCTAAGGCCATACCGGCCATGGTCAGCAGAAGCAGGATGTTAGGGGCGAGGCTGGTGGTGGTTCACGGTGAGACGATGGTCGAGCCTGTAGCGCCGGGGACGAACAGAATGGCCATCGAATCCTCTGTCGACATCCTGGCCCATCCCGGGCTGATTACAGAAGAGGAGGTCCTCTTGGCCAGGGAGCACTCCGTGACCTTGGAGTTGACCTCGCGCAAAGGCCACTCGTTGACCAACGGTCATGTGGCCAGGCTGGCTCAAAAGATCGGCGCCCCTATGATCTTGAACAGCGACACCCATGCCCCCGGCGATATCTGGCCCGTGGGTCGCCTGCACGAGATCGTCGTCGGGGCCGGTTTGACGGAAGATGATTACCAGACGATGATGAAAAACGCCGAATCCATCGCAAAGCGATGTCTTACCTAAAGGATATTTCAGACTGTTCGGGCGGGAGAAAAAGACCTGCCCGTGCCACATTTTTGTGATCAAAAAATCCTTTTTGCAAATGTGTGTAACCTATGATATCATTTTGATATCAAGGAGGAGGTAAGGCAATGGCAAACGTTCTAATAAGGAATATCCCCGAGGAGGTTTTGGATAGGTTTAAAAACATGGCAAAGAGCCACAAAAGGTCGCTTCAACAGGAACTCAGAGTGGTCCTCGAAAGAACAGTGGACCAATCCTCACCTGACATTTTCCAGAAGGCATCAGACCTCAGGAGAAAACTCCGGAAGAAAGCCGTTCGTTTCGTTGACAGCGCCAGGCTGCTCAGGGAGGACAGGACCCGTTGAATCTTGCGATTGATGCGAGTGTCTTGATCAAATTCTATGTTCCCGAGATCCTCTCGGATAGGGCTGAGCGATTGTTGGCCAAGGTGGAGAGGGAGGAAATTGGCTTGCTCGCGCCGGATTTGATCTATCCTGAAGCTGGGAACACACTCTGGATGAAGCAACGTCTGAAAGAACTGACTCGTTCCGAGGTTGAAGAGATCACCGATGCTATCCTATCGCTGCCTTTAAAGATAGAGGCCTCAAAACCCCTGCTCTCATTCGCTGTAGAGTTAGCGACCGCATACGGGATTACTGTTTACGACGCTTTATATATCAGCCTGGCAAAAGTCTATGAGACCACATTGATTACCGCCGACCGAAAGCTTGCCGAGGGGTTAGATAAAACCGATCTAAGGGATTCTGTAACATGGTTAGGCAGCTACAAATAGATTTTCCGTATTTCAAAGCTTCCCAATTCCTATTTGTTCTTCCTATTTCTTATTTTCAATTTTTTGGCGGATAGACAATCATCCCCGGCAGAATTGCTGGAAGGGGGGAGAGGGAAGATTTGAGGAGTTTTTGAGATTGTGAAAAGTAGGCCGCCCCTTAAGCTCCTGTCCCTTTCATTCTTTGTTGGCTTTCGCTTGATCGAGGATGTCCTTCAGAGTGACTTCAGGGTGATGGTACCGCGGGTATTTAACGGTTCTTTTCCCATACTGAATCGCTTCCTGCGGGCACCACTGGAGGCAAGCCAGGCATTGCTCGCATCGGTGAAGCCATGACGGCTTTTCATCGATCATCTCGACATTGCTGGGCGGGCAAACCTTGGAGCAGATTCCACAGCTATTACATTTATCATCTACCCAGAATTTCTTGTCCATCCTGCGGACAGACCGAAAAGACATCTTATAGATCCACGAAAAGAGGATGTTTTGCCATAAAGGCCCCCGATCCACCTTCTTCCGCTCCTGTCGGAGTATCGTTCCCGCAATCGCTCTTATCTTCTCCTTGGCTTCTCTGAACAATCGCTGCTGAGTTTCAACGGGCCCTGGTCCGCCCCACGGGGTGTAATTGGAGGGGAGGGAAATAGAATAACCTTGGGCGAGGGAGTGTCCCCGGGTTAACATCAACTTCTTAAGTTGCAGCAGTGTGGCGGCAGGCTGGGTTGCGTTGACAGCCAGGGCGAAAAGATACGTCTCGGGGTTGATTTGAAGATGATCGATGAACTGGATGACATGGGAGGGCAATCCCCAGATATGGACCGGGAAAATGAACCCTATCCGATCGGCGTCCACCTTAAAATGTCTTGATAGATTCGGGATGAAGTCAAGAGTCGCATCTTTTAATTCCAGTGCCAGCTGACGGGCGACCCATAATGAATTCCCGGTTCCCGTATAAACATACAACTTCGTTGCCATAGAAAGTCCTCATTCTAATTTGTATTTGGGCTGATTCTATTTTCTCAGCAGTCGCTTCTTCCCACCAAATTGATCGTGAAACAACTCGATTACCCCTCTCCCCTGGTGGGAGAGGGCGGGGTGAGGGGGGATCGTTCCCTTCTCCCGGGGGTTACTTCTCTCCCTCCGAAAGGGATTCTCATTGAATCGGTGCCACGGCGAAGATCACGGCGCTCCAGAAGGAATGGGAAACGATCTGAATCAGCAAGTCCTTTTTCCAGAGATACAGAAGACCCCAGAAGGAACCCGCCACCAGGGCAGCCAAGATGAGCACCAGATTCCGGGAGAAGACGTGGACTCCTGCATAAAGGATGGTGGTGATCAGATATCCGGAGAATTTTCCCCGCCTCGCCATGAGATGGTCTTGCAGAAATCCTCTCCAGAAGATCTCCTCCCCGGGTCCGGTAATGAAGAAAAGAAGGAGAAAGACAAGAACCTTATTGACCCCGGCTCCCAAATAATAAATCGCCCCGACCTGGGCCTTCGCCCCGGAAAGGATTTGAAGGGCAAGTTTGTTTCCCAGGAAGAAAATCAGGTAGAGGGCGGCTGCCGAAAGGAGTCCGTACAGGAAGGAACGAGGCCGAAAAGAGATCTTCGGCCTTTGCCAGAAAAGGGAATAGAGAGAAACCGCAATGACCGAAAGGCCGATCTTTACCCAGAAATCTCCCACGGCCCAGCCGAAGGTGATCGCCCAGCAGACCGATGCTAAAAGAATGGCTCCCCAAATCACAAGGGCACCATTCTGCTGAGGATCAGCGAGACAATGAGAAAGAGGCCGAAAAGGGTGTTGAGCTGCGCGGTGATGGCGTCCGCCGCCTCCGGGATCTTTGTCATAAAACTCTTCAAAAGCTTGATCGCCCTCGGGAGAGAGAGAAGTACCAGTAGACCCCAGGGGCTCAGGATCCCGATGACCACCATTGCAATCGTATAGAGATAGGCCGTGAGGATGAGACCGGCATAGAGAAAGATGCTCTGCCGGTCGCCAAGCAGGATTCCGATCGTTTTGATCCCCTGCCGGGAATCATAAGCGATGTCCCGGATATTATTCGCCAGAAGAACCAATCCCACCAGAATGCCGAAAGGGATGGAGATATAAAAAGCCTTCAAGGAAAGCGCTTGTCGTTGAACGGCGTAGGCCCCTTCGAACATCAAAGGCCCCCACATGAGGAAAACAAAAAATTCTCCCCAGGCCTTATATTTGAATTTGATCGGAGCCGCCGTATAGAAGAGGCAGGCAAGAAACCCGATCAAACCGATCCAAAACACGAGCATTGAGCGGCCGAAGGAAAAGATCAACCCGATCAATATGGTGACCCCGGTGAAAACGATCGCTTCGGTCAAAAGCTGGGCCGGAGTGAATATGCCCGAAAGAATGGGTTGGGGACGGTAGCGAGCCGTAGGAGAGTCCGGTTGGTCCACCTGATAACGGGTGTCAAAATAATCGTTGAATATATTCGCAGCCGCGTGGAAACAGACGATCCCGATGCATACCAGGAGATACCACCCCCACAGGATAGAACCACCCTCCGCGGCCAGGAGAGTCCCTGCCGAAACGGAGATCAGGGACATGGTGAAGGACCAAGGCCGGGTGGCGATGAAATAATCTTTGATTTTCTGTTTCCAATTTTTCTTCCTTTGCATAATTTCACCAATATATAAGAAAGTCAATCTAATAGCAAGCTTTGAGTCAAATAAACAACGGAAGGATGTTCATGGCAAGAGGCTATACAATGGCAATGGGCGGGATTAGATCTTGCGATAACACATTTCTATTTTCCCCTGTCCAACGCATTAAAAAATTATTACCGCGGGATAAATGTATTATTGCAAGACCCGGCTCTCTCTTCCTCTCTTCCTACGCAATTTCTATTTATAAGCGGTTCCATTCGTCAACCGTTACTTCACGGCCCAATATCTCTTCTACTTCTCGAATCATCATGCGAAGTTGAGGAACGGTGTATTCCTTATTGGAAGGGATTGCCAGGCGGTACGTCGTGTAAACCAAAAATTGGTGTCTCGCCCCCGAAAAGGGACCTTCAAAACCAAGTTGCTGCAGTCGATGAACCCCGTTAGAAATTCCAGCGGGGGATCATTTCTAACGGGGTGAATGAAATCTCTGCGCTTACATGGCGTCCACTTGCCCACGGGCTGGCTCCCTGTTTAGATCAATTCCCTCTATGACCGGCAAAGGATGGCCAAGTTTTAAACCTACTAAAATCCAGTCTTCAAGTGTCGAATGTAATTCATCCTCACATTCACGTAAAGTCTTTCCAAATGCGACCACTCCTTTGCAGGGAGGGATTCTGCCGGCAAATGTGCCATCTTCAAGTTTATCGTAAACGGCTTTCGCCATTACCTTTTCCACATATTCACTTAATATATATCGTATTGCGGGCATAATAAGCCTCCTTCTTCATCAGTCAGCAAACATTATAACAGATTTGAGGATAACAAGGATAGACCATATTTTTTGCAAAATGATCAAATCAATGCCCCTGCCCAAGGTCAAACCTTCAAGAAGGTGAAATACCAATCCCTCCCCGATTATTGGGGTTTGAGAATTATTTGATCCGGGCTGCGGACAATGATTTCAGGCTTCCCACGAAAGTCTTCAATGATACCGGTAACACAAATCCGTTTACCCCTAAAAGATGTCTCCGGAGGATTCTGAAACTTGTTTCTGTCGGATCCCCAAATAAGAACCGTGAAAATCTGCTTAGGGTAGGGTCGATCAAGATTGAGAAAAGTGGGCCGTCCCTTGGTTCGAACTGCATAGGCGGCACTCGCTACTGTCCCACAAACTGTCTTCTCCATTCCGATATACTTGTGGGCGTCTATTGGGTTGACGTGCTCTTGTTGAGCAATCGAGTCAGACGCGCAAACCAAAAACGCAAAAACTAAAAATATAAAAGAGGCTAAAGATTTGATAGTCTTTCTCATTGACATTACCCCCAAATCCATGATCCTCCGTGAACGCATCGGTAATGAAGTATTTTATTAGCGTTCACCCTTTCCACCAAATTGATCAGAAGATAACTCGATTACCCCTCTCCCCTGGTGGGAGAGGGCGCGGGTGAGGGGAAACATACCATTCTTTAATAATATCTTTTCTCAAGTTTCAAGGTGGGGTAGCCAGTTGCACTTTTCCCCTTATTGTACGCTATTTCTTTTCCTAAGCATTACTACCATTCCAATTAATGTAAGTACCCCCAGAACCCAAATCACGACAACCTCAGAGGATGATATCTCAAACGCCTTTATTGCTTCTTCTGAATTTTGAGATTGAAGATATTTGATAATGCCTGCCAGCACTCTTAACAAAAAGATTACAACGCTGGCTATTTTGCATAATTTAGCTCTGTCTGGCCACCGGAGGGAAATAATCCAGAGAAAAACATAAGGAGCTGCTGCCGCTAATACGTCCGCGACCCAAAATAATGTGAACGCGCTGGTCCTGATAAGCAAGAAACACAAATAGGCAACCCCAAGAATGATCGGGGCTATGAATAGGCCAGTTGCATTAATTAAGTTCTTATCAAATACCCGATAAGGAATTTCCTTTCCTTCTGAGTACGCCTGGGGAGCAAGAGGCCTGCCTGTTCTTTTTAGCCGATATGCAATACTGGTGAAAGCAATAAAAAGCACAACCCAAAAAACTATTAATGGAAGGTGAAATATTGTAAACCAAGACAATATCTCCCGCATTGAACCAAGGGTTTTGTGAATACTGTAGGTGGACAAAAGATCCAAATAAATATAAAAAGCAATGGCTCCAAGGGCTGCAACGAATCCATTTAGTTTTGGGCGTTTGGCAATTGTCAGGCCTAAGAATGTGCCTGAAAATGCCGTCACGGGGATTTGTGAAAATAATTGGAACACGATACTGTCGAACAGAGCAAAATAAATACGGTAATGATAATCTTTTGGCCAAAAACGATGCCATTTTATTAGTTTTGCTAAAGGTATTTCAATATCGGCTATAACGATTCCAATTAATGAAAAAAACGCACAACACGTAAACGCTCCGACTATAAATGCTAAGATGATTTCTAAAATTCGTCTCTTCATCGCTTGAGTTTAATTAGCGCAACGCCGTCAGCAAAAGTAACTAATTTGCTGTGTACCGCTTTCTGCCGACCAGGTACTTCTGACCAAAGACAAACAACTAAACCTTTACTTCTCAACCTACGCTTTTTCTTTTGGAATGAGGGGGGCAAGTAAATTGATTAGAGGTGGTAAGTCGCTTTGGACTGTGTCCCAGACAATGCCCAAATCTATATCCTCATATTCGTGGATTATTATATTGCGCATGCCAACCATCTTCTTCCACGGCAGGTTCGGGAATTTCGTAGTCGTGGCCACAGATACTTTTCCTGCTGCCTCGCCAATAATCTCTAAACGACGGATAACAGCATCTTGGCATTGGATATCCTTCAGGAACGCTTCTTTGGTTCTGCCTTCCAAATAACCTAAGGCTAATTTTGCCGCTTTAAAAATATCGAGTAAATAGGCGCTATCTCGAGACATGAATAACCTTGGCTGAAGATAATATTTCTTTCCGGCGCAAATAATTTTGGCTTGATTCAATACCACGCCGACTTACGAGATCAACGTCACGTCCAAAAATGTCTTTCAATTCCTCCTGCATGTCAACCATATCAAACAGAGTCCAATGTGCGTCTCTTTCAAAGGTGACCAATACATCGATATCACTTTTCCGATTGAAGTCATCCCTGAGCGCGGAACCAAAAACAGCAAATTCAGTAATCTTCCAGCGCCGGCAATAGTCAGCGATTTTATCTGATGGAACTTCAAAAGCTCTCTTCCCCATGGGGCCAACACCTTTCCATTTTTATTTTATATATACGCCAAGAGCATATAAACCGCAAATGAATAATTCCTTCATTTTTACACTTTCAAATAATGTTTGCCCGTTTTCCAGTAATGATCTCCAATCGAATTCCTGGAAACCCATTACTTGTTGATTGTTGGAACCTGACCCTTCATCCTTTTCGCGCTGTCCAACACCTAAGATCACGCAATCCTCCAACAACTATCAGCCACAATTCATGAGCTTTCTGCCTGGTAATTCCCGCTTACCGCTTACTGCTTACTGCCTTCTGCCTACTGTTTACTCCAATGACACACCCTGACTCCACATGCTCGACGAGGGTGGGATATCTAACCGACAAAGTGGACAGAGAGAACCATTTCGATCGTCGCCACGAGGCTCGCTAAGGAATGCATGACCATCAAAAGATGAATTGAGCCCGTTTTAAGCCGCGCTATTCCAAACAAGATTCCAAGAGCAAAAATGGTCGCGATGCCGTAAATGTCGTACTGTAAATGGATGGCGGCCCAAAAGAAGGAGGTGATTCCAATCGCTCCTATGGGCCCCAGTCGAGAGTACCGGATCCCCTGAAAGAGGAACCCCCTAAAAAAAATCTCTTCAAACATCGGCGCCACAATGATGATCGCAAAGAGAAGGGCGGGAAGAAAGGAAGCGGTTTTATAAGCGTCGGCCATAAAAGGAGGAACGATCGGACGATGAAGAAGGTAAGTAACTGCATCCGACAGAAATAAAAATGCTGCCAGAATAGGGAGCCATTTGACCCACTCTCTCTTCAGGGGCTCCCTAAAACCAATATAATCCTTGACGGAGATATTTTTTCGAAGTTTTGCAAACAAAAGGGTCAGAGGGGTGCAAAGTAGTCCTGTAACGATCACCATCATGGCGATACAAAATCCATTGGAGGGGAGGCTTTTCGCATAAACCGCCAAATCCAATTCCGGGTGCTGGACCTTCGCCAGAGAAACGAAGACAGTCGCAACGAGAATTTGAAGGGCGCAAAAGAGACCGAAGATGATCGCCGAAAACCCAAGGGTGGCCCAAAAACCCCAGGGTCTCACTTTAATTTCATCTGATGATGACGGCAACTCATTCGACAGCATGGAATTCTCTTGAAAATCTGCAATCTCCATCAGCTTTCAGCCATAAGTTTTCAGTTTTCTGCCTGGTAATGCCCGTTTTCTGCTTACCGCTAACTGCTAACCGATTACTGCCTTAGATAGCGTTTACCTTTTCCACCAAATTCCACTAACAGCTGATCCTGCATTCGCCACACACTTCAATAAGATCTTCTGCCAAGTTTCAAGTCCAGGCCCCATCTGCAGGGTCAGATCCCAATTCTTTCTATTATCTCGATTCCCTCTGTGGGCACGTTCATCGTTCCCTTTCGGATAATATTTGTTTTGCAGCTTTCAAATCTATTGTTGCTTTATGCCCGTGTTTTTCAAGCAAATGCAAAAGATTGCTTCCATTCAAAAGTGTGATCGGTTTTCCTTTTGCAAATTCGTAGGCATCAGGACCATAATCAGCAGTGGTTACTAAGATTCCTTTTGTTGCTCCTTCATTCATAACTGTGCCAAAGAGGTCCCTGACTGCAGACACACCAACGGTGTTTGTGTAGCGCTTCGCCTGAATGACTATCTTGCCGCCCCGAACGGGGTCGGGATCAAATGCAACTGCGTCGACTCCACCGTCTCTACTTGCTTGTGTCACTTTAACTTCGCCTCCAGATTGAGAAAATTCCTCTTCAAATAGTTGTCTTATTAAATGTTCAAAATCTTCCCACTCCATAGCTGCAAGGTTGCTGGATTCGTCTAATCTATTTGCAACTTCATAAGACGAAATAAATCTCTTGTCTTCCCGATTAATGCTTAGTATCGGCGCGATTGGAGTCAAGCTATGCAACTTCGAACTGCCAATTCCCCTTAATTTCTTAAAGCAAGATTTCGGTTCAACATTTTTCAGGTTGATTGATGAAAATTCTTGGGGGTTTGCTTGGACTGAAAGGATACAGGCGTTAACCTGCTGACCGGTTGCTCTGTCGATTGATTCAACCCAACCATTAAACACAACCGAACCAATGGCACCCACGACATCTGACGCATAGAGTTCGTGCAAGGTCCTCAGCGTAATCTGATAAACCAGACTGTCGTAAAGCTGATTAACTGTAGCCTCTGTGAGAGAAGATTCTACCAATTCGTCTCTTGATTGGACATATCTTACTTCTTTTAGTCTTGGGATGTCATCGACGGATGGTAGAGAATAATCCAAAACTAAAACTTTTGTTTCAGGATTGTAGTCTAGTTCGAATTTTTGAGGGAAATAATCTGGATACTCTGAGTTTGATAAGACAAGCTCAAAGTAATCAACCAAAGCATCTGGCTGCTTGGCTAAATATTGCTCTCTCCTTTTATCTATGGCTGCGTTAGTCTCTTTTTGCTTATTCAGGAAGATTTGTTCATCTGCTTCCCACTGTTTTAATTTACTTTGATAACCCTTCATGAGCTCATGGTTTTTTTTGTTTATTTCTTCTTTTTGATTCACCCACTTATCATATTTTCTTTGTTTCCGTGAAGGCAGTATCTTATCGAATAAATTGAGTTCGAGTTGCGGGAGTTCAAACCGCTTTGGTGGTTCTGGTTTTGGATCAGGGAAATTAGAATGGTCTTTCAAAGTTTCCCATTTAATCATATCATCTATTTCCAGTGAATGTTTTAGCGCGTTTTCGATGGCATTAATATCTTCTAACGAGCCTGTAGAAAAAGTC
>DBZJ01000208.1 GCA_002311635.1 Syntrophaceae bacterium UBA1163 | reverse complement strand
AAACAAGGAAGTAACATCGCATCGTGGACCCCTTGACTGCCTAAGAAGTAAGCAAGCAGACCCGCAACGGATTAACGGGAGATAGCCCAAAGACTGAACATTTCTTTTCAAAAGCTATAGGGTTATTGCCTTCTCCCTCCGTGTAGACGCGTCTTCTCAGAAGGTGCTCCGTGAAGACTTCACCCAATAATCAGCAGATGCTCCTCCAAAATGAGGAGATCTCAATTTTTGGGAATATGCCCATTGGGTTATTCAAAAGGCGAAATGATGGTTTGGGAAACTTATCCGTAAGCCCCTGCTCCAAAAGCAGAAATGGAAAGGGGGTTATTGGGGATCATCGGAGAGGTGAAGACAAAAGCCCTCCGTGTCCGTTGAACGTTGCACCTACAAGTCAATGCTCAACGATAACATCTTGATCTGAGGATTACTGCTTAAAATCATGTATCCCAGGTGAATATATGGAAATCAAATCCTTTTCTTTTGGGGCTGTTGGAAACAGAGGATAGATAGCAGAAATCGTAACCATCGGAGCCACCCCATGCCGTTTTGAAATCCTGTACGAATCCATCGGGTAATCCGGGTCCCGATAGAAGGGAGGGGCAGAAAATGGAACCTGGGAATCTGAATCATCGATAGAAATCGTTACGGAGGGTAACTTCACCTTTGGCGGGGTCTGACCCTTAAGTCCCAGAGGCCAAGGTGCTTGAGGATCACGGCCTTGGCACCTCTTGCAAAACAACTTCCCAGGGCTTTAAATTCCTGAAAATTTTAAGTCCGCTGCCGCCGGCACCGACCTTAAGAAACACGGCGCCGCCCGACACGGAGGACGAATAATTGATCACGACCAAGTGCCTTTTTCCCCCTTTCTCCCATTGCCAGCAAAGCAGATTTTCATGGCTTGAATCCCCGTCCGCTGCGGAAAAGACTTCCGGCCGACTCCAAAGGGCCGCCCCGGCAAAATCGATGGACCCGGCAAAAGAAAACAATTTTTTATAAAAATTCTCCGTGGCAGGATCGGACGGCTCGGGGACCGCCCTTTCCAGCTGAATCGGAAAATGAAGTCTCTTTCCTTCCGCCTGCCCGTCGTGAAAAAACCGCATCCCCGGCAGCGTCGCGACCGCGGCGGCGGCCGCGTATGATTTTTTGAGGCCGAAGGCGGTCATCGCTCGTTCCTCGTCATGATTCTCGGTAAAATGAACCGAATGCTCCAGGAACGGAACGTCCGCCAGAAGACGCTCTTTGATTTCCCGGGCCGTTGACCAGCGTAAAAGATCATACAATTTTTTATCGTAGGTAAAATCAAATCCGAGATCCTGCAGACGGCGCTCAAGGTCCCAATAGACCTCCGCGATAAAAATAAAATACGGGTATTTCTTCTTGACGCGGCCGAAGGCCTCCGGCCAGAATTCCCGGTCCGGTTCGGGATAACCGCTTAGATATCCGTCCCACGTTTTTTTAAAAATCCCGTTCAAAAGCAGCATAGCCATGTCGCAGCGCACCCCGTCGCAGACCGCGGCAACTTTTACGAGTTCCCCGATCAGGGCCTTACGCGTATTTGCCGAGAAAATATTGATCTGAGCGGTGTCCTGCCAGCCGGGAAAGCAAGGGTCTTTTCCGTGAGCCGTCGGGAGCCCTTTTTTGCCGCCTTTAAAAAAAAGCTGCGGATTTTTTTTCAGATCCGCGGCGCTGGCCCGCACAAAACGTTCCGGAATATCGATCCAGGCATGATCCGTGGCCAGGTGGTTGGGGACAAAATCGAGAATAAGACCCAGACCCGCCGCGTTTAATTTTTTCTTTAATCCGGCGAGGTCGTTTTCTTTACCCAATCGCCCGTCCAGGGAATACGATTTGACCGCATACGGCGAGCCGGGGACGTCGTTTTGCCTCCAGCCGGGAAGCACCCGGTCAAACGCCTGCCGTAGCTCAGGAATCCCCAGCGCGGACCTTTGGGAAAGGGGGCTCCGCTCCCACACGCCCATCAGCCACAAACAGTCGAAACCCCGCCTGGCAACGGCTTTCCATTCTTCGGCGGGAAGCGACAAAAGGGTTAGTTTCTTTTTGTGTTTGGCCTCAAGTCTCCGCAGAAAAGACAAGGCGTGAAGTTGAAAAAGACTCGGATTCCTTGGAATCGGTGGCTTGTCAGATTTCATAGCGCCTCTCCGTTAGCAGTCTTATTCTATCACAGAATAGCGGTAAGACCCCCGGCCGTGTTCCGGAAGTAAGTGGTAAGAACCTGCTTTGGTTGGGTTGAATATACGAAAAAGGGAATAGTCTGTCAAGAAAGATCGACCACAAGATATGGGAGTATCTCTCTTATCCATTCGAGCGCCAACCCAGCAAGAAGAAGGACACTAATCATTACTAATTAAAATCATGCATACTTGACCACAAAGCTGGGTTGTTGACTTCAGGAAGTAATCCTTGCGAAGGATCTCAACCACGGACCCCTCCGCTTCGGACCTTTAGCTCTGGACTCTCGAGAACTCCCCACAGAGATTTTCTGCTGCGAATAGAGTGCCATCAACCCCCAAATTGCAGACTCCGAATCGCTTCCGCTTTTCGGTCATCGGTTGATTTAGAGGTTCTGTATCATCTATCTGCCAAGGGGTAATTTGCCCACCTCGCAATCTTCCGACGTAACGCAAATATGGCTTTTGCTTTCCGTCGACCAAAACCAATACTGATATCTGGGTTTTTACTCGATTGGAGATGAATCCATGGGACATTGACCCTGCGGCCATCTGAGCGTTCAAAAAAACTCTCTACTCTGACAAAAATCCTATCACCGCCAACTAAGTCAACAAACTCCCGATTCCTAATGTGGGGCAGTTCATCACCTTGGGCGGCGGCAAGCTCTTCGACGATATCTATGCAGGCAAGAAAGAGCCGTGCCTTGTCCCTGCCAAACATGAAATTTTTATCAAATTCGGTAATCGAATTACCATTATGTTTAATCTCTATAATATCCCTATATTTTGTCTTCTCTATTTTATATTCTGGCTCTGCTTGGCAATAGGAGCAGGATCGACGTATCATCCCATGTTGACATCTATCTTCGTCCGGCATGGATGTCCTCTTGCGAGTTACGGTTCAGAATATAAATCTTTTTACAAAATCTGTAAACTACTTAACGGGAGGAGGGGCTCCTCACCTCAGGGCTCCCACCTTTGAATAGCGTCACGTTACAAATTGCAGGCTCCGAATCGCTTCCACCTTTCGGTCATCGGTGCTGTGAAGATACCTTTCTGTGGTGCGAATATGAGAATGGCCCATCAAATCCTGCACGGTCCTGAGATCATTTCCCTTATCCAGGAGAGTCGTGGCAAAGGTATGCCGCATGACGTGGGGATGGATTCTCTTTTGGATCAGAGCCCTCTTTGCCGCCGACTTGATGAGGCAGTCGACCGCCTTGGGAGTCAGGCCCTTTTCCTCGTAGGGTCCATGCTTCCCCAATGTCTGAAAGAGCGGATGAGTCGGTTCTATCACATTCCCGATGGTCTTTAGGTATTCCTTGATGGCGAAAAGAGTCTCACCGTTGAGGGGAATGCGCCGGAATCTCTTTCCCTTACCGATGAGATCAATGACAGCCTGGTTTCGGTAAGTCTTGAGGTCCCCGACCCTCAAATTGCATATTTCGGCTTTTCTTAACCCTGTGGTTAGGAGAGTAAGGAGTATGGCGTAATCACGTTTGCCTTGAAGGGTTCTTCGGTCAGGGACCCGGAGAATAGCTTGGGCTTCTTCCTCGGTGAGAAATTCTGTCTCTTTCTTTTTCATGGTTCAACCTCCTTCCTTAGTTGAACAGGTTAAGGTTTAGTGGTAGATTTACTTCGAGTGGGCATCATCCCTTCCTTCCAGTCATGAGGCTCCAACTCATGGCTTTTGGGATGAAGGCTCACTCACTTCTTTTCCGTCCCTCCTTCTTCATGTTTTTTCTTTCTTTCCTGTCCAAATATTCATCGACCGCTCGGCGAATAATCTCAGCAACTGCCAGCCCTGTCTTAGTAGACAAACCCTGAAGCCTCATGATTTGTAAGTCAGTAAGATGGTAATTCACTCGTTTCATAGTCTGTATATTATACATACACAAACAAGATTGTCAAGAAGAATTTTCCCCAATCGATTTGTCACTATTGGAGATGGAGCTCTCGGCCACTACGCCAGCTTTCTACTCTACTGTTATCTTTTCCCCTTCCCAATAAACTCCGGTGGTCCGATTTGGGTCATATTCCTGTACCTTTTGTTACCCAAATGGTGATCGAATGAGCGATGATCAAAGGGGTTTTTGGACATCAAACCTCTCATGATTTGGGTAATAAAAAATCACTTAGAGAAAAAGGAGTGGCCTCCCGTATCCCCTCTCCTAATCCATTACCCTTTGTTTCCCTGCCTTGTCCTCCCCTACCTACCCTTCATTCGGTAGGATAGGCTGAGGGTTCGTTAAAGGGAGTTTCCTTTGAACAGTTCTTCCTGTACTCGTTATTTCTGAATTTTGCCTCGTCATACAACCTTTCAAATCGCAATCACTAGCTCCTAATAGAAAATACAGTATTTTTTTTAAAAAATACAGTATCAACCCTATTTATAAGCTATGCCAGAAAA
>DBZJ01000194.1 GCA_002311635.1 Syntrophaceae bacterium UBA1163 | reverse complement strand
AATTTATGCTCTGAGTAGTAAATCTGGATTATGGTCATTCGGGGCTGACGCCCGCGCCGATCTAAAACGATCACGGAACCGCGTAACGCTGATCTGCTGCGGTCCTTTAAAGTGTCTTGGTCATGTCAGCTTTACTCTCAAAGATGAAAAAGCCCGCCAAAAAATAAGCGGGCTTTCACTTGGACTATATTAGTTTACGCGGTTTTTTCCTTGAAAGCTTCTTCCTCCTTCTTTTCCATCGTCATAGGTACTAACTGTACGAGCGATGATGGTTGAGGACTCGTACCTTGGAACCAAGTTGACGAAGCAATCCCAGCAGTTTGCGCCACCGCTTGCTGATATAGGGCTAGCCTGTTTGTCTGAGAAGCATCCATCTTATCACCACCTTCCTATGCCGTAGTCTACTTGACGGTTACAGCATGGCTTTAACTATATCTTATCCAACCCTCGTCTAAGACAACCTCCTGATATCCAGTTGTAGGCACGGGTGCCACAGGAGGGCCTATTACGACCTTAGTTACTTGTCTTACCGTGCGGAATAAATGTGTCAGCACCTCGGATTCAATTGCAGCCCTAAAGAAAGTTCCAGTTGCGGACTGCTGCTCTCCCAAAAATGTACTCGGGGAGTAAGGAGTGTTTAGCTCCATTAGCCTCTCGTACTCACTATACAACTCCCACATTGACTTTTCAAGCTCAAGCGAGGCGTCCACGACCGTAAGACCTATTTTTTTTGCCTCCTTGCGCCCGATAAGATATTCATGCGAACCAAGCTTCTTTGCTAGTATGTCAACTATGTAGTCTATCTGTTTCCGTTGTTTTCCCATATGGAGCCCGAGAAGTTCAGTTGCCAGCTTCACAATTTGTGGTCTAACTCTATGGGCGGCGCCAAGAGCAAGAGGAGCATAAGGGTTTATTTTACTTAAATTATCTAGGATAGACGCAAGTGAATCCCGCTTTAGTCCAACCTCTTTCTTTGCCAAATCAATGAAAGATACTACATCCTCTACATTCATTGGCAATGTATTTTGTGGAGTGACTGGGAAGCCCGGAATCGGGGGATTAAACGGTGTATTAATTGAAGGGTCAATAGGCCCTAACTGCCCAAGCCTTCCCATTACTATCTCATCGGCACCCAGGCATATCAGAGTTCCGGAACTCCACGCCTTGTAAGGGACTAACACACCAAATTCCTTGCAAAATTCTCGGATGAGATGTACTAAGCCCCAGCCTGCGACTATGCTTCCGCCTGGAGTATACAGAAACAAGTCAACCTTTTCTGACGCTCCTATTTCTCGAAGATGACTAAATACTAAAGGATGGCAATCGTAAGCAATCTGGGTTTGTAGGTTTTGCCGATCGCCTGTTATGTAACAGATGACCTTACTCTTTCTCGCTTCTTGAATTTTACTTATTAGCGCTCGTCGCCGTTCTCGCGCATCATTTAGTTCAACATCAGTAACCACTGTTGTTCGCCTCCAAATGCCATTTATAGCATAAACAATAGCGATAAAGGTTATATATATATTTAGGGGATTATCACTAGATCCGTAATTTCCATGTCGTAATATGGATCACCTTTAATTATTCGGTACAGCAGTTCCACTATCGGATCGTTGGGCATTAGTTTTTCGCTTTTTATTTGACGAATGTTTCTTTTTTCGTCTATTACAGTACCCAAATTGACATCGTGAGCAAGTCTCCATCTGAGTCCATCTAGATACCGTTTGGCAATCGATTCTTCTCCACCCGCCGCCGCGATTTTTTCAGTAACCGTTTTGTTTGTCTTGATCTGATAACGCAGCATCAAACCTACTCGTTATAAAGCGCTGCATTATTCGCAATGGATTCTTTGGCCCATCGAATGTCCTCTTCAGTTATTTCGCCGAGTTGTGCCCCATAAACGGCGAAATAGGGAATTTCCTCGCCTATGTCAGCCAGCTCCCATATTATATCATGCGTTGCCGCACTGATGGATGTGGCGGTATGGTGGTGGCAAATATCGTGCGTTATATTAGCCGCAAGACTAATTTCTGATTTGTCAAAACGACTGATATCGGGTTCTGCGAGAGAGATGTATTCCCTCTTTGTGTCTTTGAAGTAGGGAATGTCTCTGACGGCCATCCTACCTTCTTCAGACAGGTCTTTGAGCGCGCGCAAAATATCCTTCGGAACAGGGCCAAACTGTCTTTTTATGTAGACCGCTCCAGTCAGAGGGACGCCATGGTTGATATAGGAAACCATGTCCGAATACCACAAAATTTTGTTTAGTTTAGTTGCACCCAATTCATCGCGGTCGGCTATGTGGCAGATATAATGGACAAGGTCCTTAAATTTCTCATACTTAAATTCCATATCCATACGCATCCTCCCCCTCATTAATTTTATACTTAGCCCGGAGGCTAGTTTATCAGGATATTATGAAATGTCAAGCGCAATTTTCATATCCTTCAATGATTGGCATTAAACCTAAGGCTGGGAACCTAATCCGGATAATTCCGGCCTTTGCAAATGGAATTCGGGTTGGTAATCTTCTCGAAAAATTGAAAAATCTCAGGGGCGATCATACTGACCGAGGGGGGTAGGAGTCCCGTCCGGGGGGTTTGCCTTCAGGGGCCGGAAATCCTTTAGGCTGTCGGTGGCGGCTCCAGGGAGATCCGCGGTGGCGCCAGGGAGATCCGCGGTGGCCGCGCCGGGGGGAGAGCCGGTGACGGCGCCGGGGAGGGCCTGATCACCTCCACGGGGGCGAGGAAGGAGCGGCGGTCCCTGATCCTGGTGGTGCGGGAATCACCCCCACGGGCGCGGGGGTAGGGAGCTCAAAGAAAGTTTCCTGAAGCTGGTGGGAGCCGCCAGGCGACCCGGCAGTCTGGGTTCCCCGGCTAACCCTTTTCTTAGGCCCCAATCCCCTGAAAACGACCCTCTGAGAAGCCCCAGGAGAGGCGATAGGAAGGAAGGCAAGGGTATAAAGACATGGGTTCATCGGGTTATCTGCACCGGCTTGACGCGCACGGCTTGCCGGCGTCTGTCACCTGGGCGGGCTCTGGCCAGGTGTCAGACAATCAATTTTCCTTTTTTAGTTAGGTTTATGCCGCACCCCTGCCCCTATCCCCCCATCGGAATGCTTAAAAGACCCCTTCCGGGAGGTGGTCTGGCTCCAGTTGGTAAGGGTAGCCTTGGCCACCTTGAGCCTCATAGAAGCTACCTTTGGCTCCCGTGATAGCATCGGATGTCCCCCTGCTGGGGCCGAGAAACCCAGGTGGGGGCGCCTTTACATTTTTGCGGGGTTTGTGCTATCATGCCGTCCACGAGAGGATTCGGATTCAAGAATAGAAACTTTGGAGGATTTTCCCCGGGCCAAGAGGTCCCAAAACCTTTTTTGGATTGCGATGGCCAAGGCGGCCGCATAATCTCTTAGTAATTGCTTCCGGCTGCGGATTCTTAGGTAGTGGCTCAGCGGTAGATTTTCTTTCTAATGGTTTCTGCGGACATTTTTACATCCATTAGCTTTAAAAGGCCAGATACCCTTTCAGCAACGGTGGTATGGGGGGCGTTGAAGACATGAGAGCGCAGTATGCTTACCAGTGTATCGGCAATAGTTCTCTGACTTAAGGGGCGATTGAGAGCGGGTGCACCGGCCCGAATTTTCCTTTCCCAGGTTATCAGTTCTTCCTGTATGCGCCGTAAGTGGGTTCCCGGATTCACCTTTGTCACGCCGCTCCAAACCGTAGCTAATTGGATCAATGCTTTCATTATGCTCTTAAATAAGTTCCCAACCACAATTTCAGTGGTGATTTGGCTGGTTCCCCCTTCTCCCCATAGGACCAAAGCATTGGACAATTCAGAAATCAATCGATCTAAATCAATAATCTCAAAGGTTCGGTATCCACTGGAGATTTTTCTGCCTTTCAATCTTTGCCATAAAGTATCTCCTCCCCGACTAAGCGTTTCATTTCCATAATGCGTTCCTGGAAACTTTTTAGAGATGTATTGACATACTTATCGGGGGTCTCAGACATGCTCTTTAACCTCTAATCTTTCTTTGGGTTTCGGTATTATCTTAAATAATTTTCTTTCCTTTCACTTTATTAAAATAGCGTGCCAAAAGCTCGCTGCCCCAATCATGGTCAATTATTCTGACATCTAAATCTTTCTCGACAATTAATCCCTTAAACCGAGATTATGCGCCAACCTTGGCCACCGCGGTTAAAAAGGGTTTGGAACCTTACATCCTGGGGTCGATCCCGGAGAAGTTCCTCTTTTTGTAGCCCAATCGTCTTGTTGAATG